>JBGTJY010000784.1:0-21119 GCA_041744855.1 Candidatus Hydrogenedentales bacterium | reverse complement strand
GCGGTATGGCGGACCGGACGGCCGTTTACGACGGAGTCCGACATATCGATTTCCCGATCCACAGACAACGGCGTCCAATGGACCGCCCAGACCACGCTTAACACGAACGCGCCCACCGATACGGCCGACGACACAAAACCTCAATTGACCACCGACGGTGTGGGCAACTGGGTAGCAGTATGGCAAGCAGGCGACACCGTTGGCGGGACGATGGGCGGCGAAGGTGATGCTTTGGTTTCACTCTCGACGAACAACGGCCTAACGTGGACGGATCCAATCGCGCTTAACGCCAACGCCGCATCCGATTCGCAGACTGAAGGCGATCCCCAAGTGACCACGGACGGGGCCGGCAACTGGGTCGCGGTGTGGCACGGCGACGACACCCTCGAAGGGACGATCGGGGCGGATTTCGATGTATTGGTATCGGTCAGCAACACCGTGGGGGGCGGCCCCTCATTCACTGTGACGAATCCCAACGGCGGCGAGCTTTGGTACAAACGCACACAAAGGGAAATCACCTGGACGAGCGTGGGCGCCGTCGCCGCGAATGTAAGCGTAACGCTTGGGGGCGGTCCCCTCGGATTGGCGATTTCGAATTTAACGCCAAACGATGGATCGTACCTTTGGAACGTGCCGCCGAACATCGCGACGAGCTCGAACTACTACATCGAGATTGCGGGGAATGATGGATCCGGTCCGATCTCGGATCGGAGCGACGGGGTGTTCTCGATCCAACTGTTGCCCATCGTGACCAACGTTACGGCGTTGAATGTGCCGGAGGGCGGCGGGGCCAACTTCCAGGTGAAGCTCGCGGCGCAACCCGTGAACAACGTGACCGTGAACGTGGCGCGGAACTCGGGCGACACGGACATTACGGTTAGTTCGGGCGCGAGCCGAGTTTTCACGCCGGCCAATTGGAATAGCTTCCAGATGGTTGGGTTGTCCGCGGCGGAAGACGCGGACACGACCCATGGCGCGGCGAATATCCGTTGCTCCGGTTCCGGGCTCGCGGCTGCGATCGTTGGCGCCACGGAACTGGACAACGACGACACGGCGACGCTGACGGTGACGACTCCCAATGGAGGCGAGGTGTGGCCGAAGAATACGCTGCGAACCTTCACGTGGAATTCGAGCGGCAACCTCGGCTCAGACGTAAGCATCAAGCTACGAAGGATCGCCCAAGGCGTCACCAAGGTCGTGACGGCATCGACGCCCAATGATGGGTCGTTTACTTGGCTCGTGGGCGGTCTAACCAATGCTAATAACTGGATCGCCGAGATTGCTTCGGTCTCAAACCCGGCGATTGTCGATCAAAGTAACGCGGTCTTCAGGATCACAGCGGCAGTGTCCGCCTCGATCACGGTGACGAATCCCAATGGTGGCGAGGTGTGGCCGAAATTCTCGACGCAGACTTTCACGTGGAACTCGAGCGGCGCGGTGGGCGCGGAGGTGAGCATTCGGCTGCGCCGCGTGGCCCAAGGCACCACGAAGGTCGTGACCGCGTCAACGCCCAACGACGGTTCCTTCAGTTGGACTGTAGCAGGCCTTACTGCGGCTACCAACTGGATTGCCGAAATTGCTTCTGTCTCGACTCCGGCGATTGTCGATCAGAGTAACGCCGTCTTCAAGATTACGCCCTAAGGAAACGCGCGGATTGCGGGATACGAAATTGCTCCGTTAGATCCAGGCTCGTCAGACCTCCGCTGGTTTAGAAATCGCCGAGCGTTCCGCCTTCGCCTCCAAGAACGAGGCAGGCCTTGACGTAGGCGCCGCGGAGTCGAGAATTGATTGCAACGTGGCTGATCGCGATTGCGGATCGCTCAGCCGGTCAGGGCTTCGTCGCGGCAGATTTGGTAGGGCGCAGCGTAGGGCGAGTCGTTGAGATAGACGGCCCAGACGCAGAACTCGCCGGTAGGGCCGCCGGAGATTGCGAAGCGGCCATCGCGGCTGAGCGCCGCTGGTGCGTAGCCGGGCAAACTGCGCAAACATTGGCCCGTGGCCATGTTCCAAATCTTGAGCGTGCCGCGTTCCGTTCCGGAGAGGGCGTAACCGCGCGACTCGTCGTAGGCGATCGAATGGACTTCGTGCTCGTGGCCGCGGGTGCTGCGCAGCAGGGCGCCGTTCTCGAGACTCCATAGTTTGATTTTGCGGCCGCTGCAGGTAATCGCGCGCGTGCGATCGCGCGTCATGTAGATCGCGCAGACGGCTCGGCGGTTTGCGTCCAGCACTTGCAGGCAGCGGCCCGTTTCCACGTTCCACAGGCGAACCGTTTGATCGCGGCTGCCGGATAGTGCGAATCGACCGCAACCGCTGAATGCTAGCGCGTGGACGCTGGATTGGTGGCCGGTCAAGGTACGCACGCATTCGCCGGTGGCGACATTCCAAAGCTTGAGCGTTTGATCGCGGCTGGCGGATAGGAGGAATTTGCCGTCGTTGGTCAACGCGGCCTGGCGCACTACGTCGCCGTGGCCCACGAACGTTTTGGTGCATTCGCCTGTGAGCGTGTTCCAGATTTTGATGAGGTAATCGCCGCCGGCCGACACGAGCTGCTTTTCGTCGTGGCTGAGAAAAAGCGAAAACACGCGGCCGCGATGGCCTTCGTACTCCCGCGCGATTTTCCCGGAGGAGACTTCCCATTTACGGACGCGGCCGTCGGAACCCGCGGTGAAGGCGTACCAGCCATCGGCGGATAGCGTAACGGCGGTCACCATGGGCGAGCCACTGGCGCACTTCCAGACGAGGCGCTTGTCGCGTTTGCGCATGTTCTGCGCCATGGCCAGTGCGAAGGTGGCCTCGCGAATTTCCTCCTCTTTTCGGGGGATCGTCTCGAGAATCTCGATGGCGCGGGTGCAATCGCCGCGTTCCATGAGAATGCGGGCCGCGAGGTACGACGGCCGCCAGTCTTCGGTACGCGTGGCGCGCACGCGCAGGAGATGCTCGAGTAAATCCGCGTCCGTCAACATGCCGTGACGCCACTGGTTGAGCTTGACGTTGTAACGGGCCTCGAGGTGATCGGGATCTTTTTCGAGCACCTGCGTCCACAAGGCTTGCGCCTCGGTTTCGCGCCCGAGGTCGAGCAGCGAAACGGCGCGGTTATTCAATACGTCGCACGAGAGGGCGCTCGACTTCGGCGCCTCTCGCGGATAGGTTTCACCAGATACGTGCTTGTAGATCCCGATCAGCTCATCCGCGACCTGAGCCATGCTCTCCGGCCGGTCCTCTGGTTTGGGCTGAAAACATTTGCGCAGGAGGTCGCGGATTTCCGTGGGGATGCGGGGCACATTTTGATCGCGCGGGCCGTGCACAGCGATCCATTCGATGGCGCCGTGGCAATCCTCGCCTTTCTTCCAGCACACTTCGCCCGCGAACATTTCGGCGAGCGACACGCCGAAACTCCACATATCGGACTTGTGGGCCATGCTGCTCGAATCGAGCGGGTCCGGCGAACGGTACACGCGGGTGCCGCCGCGGACGCTTGAGGTACGGCGGCGCGTGCCGACCTGGGGAAGGTCGGCCATGCCGTCGAGCTTCAACACGTTGGCCAGGCCGCAGTCCGGGACTTTCGCCTGCCAGTCTTTGCCGATGAGTAGGTTCGAGGGCTTTACGTCGCGATGGACCACGCCTTGCCGATGCGCGTGTTGAAGCCCCCACGCGAATTGGATCGCGAGGTCGAGCATGCGCTTCAGACTTTCGTAATGGCCGCCTTCGTAGAGGTCTTTGTTGGCGATGAGATGCTCGAGGTCTTTGCCGCGGACGTACTCGATGAATACGCGCGGAATGCCGCCGAGCCGTCGCACGTAGTACGCGGTGCACGCGTTGGGATGCGGGGCGAGGTTAATCCAGGTTTCGCATTCGTGCTCGAAGGTTTCGACCCATTGGCGGCTGGCCTTAGGGACGATCTTGGGGCTCTTGACGGCGAGGTGCACGCCCCAGCCCCGATGGAAGACTTTGTAGACGACACCCATGCCACCGCCACCGAGCTTGCGGCGCACCTCGTATTGCTCCATGAGGAGATCGCCGTCGAGCCACTCGAGGGGGATTTCTTCGATTTCATTGAAAAAGCGTAACTCGTTGCGATCCATCGGATGGACCGGCGGCGAGACGTTTTCGTAGGTGACGAAAATGGGGTAGTCGCACTTGGTGCAGCGACACATCCGCCCGAAATGCTTCATGCGGACACGCATGTCGTTCCCGCATTTGCACGTGACGGAGTACTTCCGTTCGTCGACGTTGACTGTTGCCAATTCTCGAGACGACTTCTTGGAAAGGAAACCGAGTTCTTCTTTGAGCCGGTCTAGGAGCATGGGGAGTCCTCCCATGCTTCCGGCACGCCAGATGACCGCAATCTAATAATACTCGGTAAAGGTTGGGCAGAGTCAACTTCGATCTCGTTTTGGGAAACAAGGGGGTCATCGGCGTAAGTGGTTGCCTGAAAAACACTTGCCGGCATTGGGTAAAGTCGCGAGCGAACTACGCTTGGATTGAGCGTGCGACTCTTTCTGCCTGAACCCCGTACGTGCGGACTGATTGCCTGCCTGGTCATCGTCCTGCCCCTCCAGCGCTGGGAGCGCAAACAGCTGACAGAGCAACGGGTGTGCCGCGGGCTGAATCGAGGGGGTTTGCGAGTTGCCAGTGTGAATCTAAATGTCTTACTACAACGGGTTTATGTCCATGAGAATCAACACGAAAATTGGCGAACAGGCCCGAATTGCGATGCTAAAATTCCGTCCATTTTCGTCACTCTGACAATTATGTACGAAGACGACTGAATCAGCGCCGATGGAGCGCGAAGAAGATTGCGCCCCCGAGTGCGACGGTGCCGAAGCCGAGGAGGGATTGCGTGGGATTGCCAATCAACGCCCAGAACATAGTCCAAATGGAGAGTACGAGAAAGAGGGCTGGGGTCCATGGATATCCCCACGCGCGAAAGGGTCGGGGCAGATCGGGTGCTCGGTGGCGAAGGACGATCACGCACGAGACGGCGAGTGACGCGAAGAGGCTGAGCGTGAAGCCTGCGTATTGTTGGATGGCGTAGACGCTGCCCGAGAGGATGAGGACCGTCGTGACGAGACCCTGGAGGAGGAGCGCGAAGGTGGGGGCGCCGGTTGTCGGGTGAATCCTCGCGAGCGCGCCGACGGGGGGAAAGTCTCTTGCGAAGGCGTAGTAGACGCGGGGACCGGCAATTGTCATGGCGGAGGCCGAGGCGAGAATGGAAACGCAGAGGACAATAGTGACGAACGTGACGCCTGCCGGGCCGAACAACGCGCGGGATGCAACGAGGCCGACCTCGACCTCGCCGGCGAGTTCTTCGACGTTGGCGCCATAGAAGTAGACGGCATTCAGACCGAGATAGAGCAGCACGACGATGCCGGTGCCGAATAGCAGCGCGCGGTGGAGATTGCGTTGGGGGTTGTCGATTTCTCCGGCCATGTAGGCCGCCGCGTTCCAGCCGGAATAGCAGAACGAGACGAAGATGAGCGAAGTGCCGATCGCGCTGAGGAGTTCGATCGGCGATTTGTCGCGATAGGATGGCGCGACGTGGGTCAGGTTCGACGGGTCGCCTTTTCCAATGGCGAAGGCCGCCCCGATGATGAGCACGATGCCGCAGATTTTGAAGAGCGTGATTACGTCGTTGAACGCGATGCCGCCGCGCATGCCGCGCAGGTGCACCGCGAAGAGCAACCAGACTAGCGAGACCGCGACGAGGTCGTTCAACGTGATACCGGCGAATAGGAGTGGGTCGTCTTCAAATATGGGAACAAAGTGGCTGAGATACCGCACGAGACTTTTGAGTGCGCTGGCAATTGCCGCGGAGAATCCGGCGACGAGCGAGACGAACGCGCTCATGAAGGCGAGTGCCGGACCGTAGGTTTCGCGCAAGTAGACGTATTCGCCGCCGGCTTCGGGCATGGCGGCGCCGAGTTCGCTGTAGCATAGCGCGCCACAGAATGCGACGACGCCGCCGACTATCCAGAGTCCGAAGATGATGCCCGGGTGGCCGAGGTCGGCCGCTTGGAACCCGGTGGTCGTGAAAATGCCCGCGCCTATAATGTTCGCAATCACGATGGCTGTGGCGGATCGGAGGCTTAGGTACCGAACGAATCCGCCGCGCTGCTCACTCATCCGGCTGCTCTTGCTCTCGGGGGCTTTCCAATAAACATAGTGCACACTTAACATCCCCCTAAATCCCCCTTCGAAGGGGGACTTAAGTCGCGAGAAAGGCCCTCTTTTGAAGGGGGACTTAAGTCGCGAGAAAAGTCCCCCATTGAAGGGGGATTTAGGGGCATGTGTGGTTTTTTGGAGTACCTCTGCAAAGGGCTACTCCTGCTTGTCGGGCGGTGGCTTGGAATCGTCCTTCGGTGGGCGTTTGGTGAAACGCAGTACGAACTGGTCGTCCATGATGTCGACCTCGTTCACGAAATCGAAACCTGCGTCTTTCACCTCGTCGGTTACGGTGCCCTTGCCCGCGCGGACGTGCTCTATGGAGAACGTGGACGTGACGCCTTCGATGCGTTCGAAATCGACGATGACGAGCGTGCCGCCGGGGCGCAGGGCCTTGTGAATCGATGCGAGCGTATCGAAGGGAAATTCGAAGTGGTGGTAGGTATCGCAGACAAACGCGGCATCGATTGAGTTTTCGGGGAGTTCGACTGAGCGTTCCGTGCACAGGACAGGTTTTACGTTTGCGAGACTTGCTTCCTTTGCGCGGGCTTCGATGTGTTTGACGAAGTTGTCGGCGATATCGCCGGCATAGACTGTGCCATCCGGCGCGACCTTTTCGGCGATCATGAGGGAGAAGAAGCCGGTACCCGCGCCGATATCGGCAATGTCCATGCCGGGCTTCAAATCAAGCGTCGCGAGGATTTCTGCGCGGTGCTTGTAGATCGCGCGGCCGTCGCCTTCGAACCGATTGATGAATTGTTCGACGTTGGGGTCCGCGAATTGTGTGTTGATGCCCGGCTTGACGCTCGCCTCTTGTGCGCGGGAAATTGACGGTAACACCACGCAAAGTGCCGCGCAGAACAGGTTGATAGAAAGGGCTTGCTTCCAGGTTTCCATCAGCGGTCGTGCTCCTTGAGGTTTTCTCCGTTCGGCTAGACGGATCATGGTAGCGCAAAGTTACGAATCGGGCTGCGTGCGATTGTTCGCACTACGATCCACGGATACAATTGACGTCGGGGGATACCGTTCGCGTGCAGAAACGAACTCGCGTCGTATTGGGGATTGGCGCCGGCATTTTGGTTGTTGCCGTGTGTGCGGTCGTCGGGTGGAAATGGATCGCATCGAATCCCGATGTGCGGCTGTTGATTGCGCACGGGGGCGTTGATTGGATTCGTTTTCCGGGCGAGACGAGTCTGCGCGTGCAGCCGCTGGGTGAGTTTCAGACTACGTTTCGGAAGCAGTGGACGATCGAGGAGCTGCCTCGTGAAGAGGCGGTACTCGCCGTCCGCGCGCTCGCCGATGCCGCGGTGTACGTCAACGATCGACTCGTGCTCGAGCCCCATCGCGCACCGCGATCGTGGAAAACCGCTCGCGAGGTCGACCTTGCGCCGTTTCTGCGCGCCGGCGAGAACGAGTTGCGTATTGAGGCTTTCACGACGAATGGGCCTCGTTCAATTTGGGCTCGATGCACGGTGCTGGGTCTGGCGACGGATTCTTCTTGGGAGGTTTCCGACGGCGATGGCAATTGGGTTCGTGCGGTTACTGCGCATGATGTCGAGCCGAGCGCGCTTTCGCGTAGCTTCGCGACTCCACGCGACGCGTTTGTCCGAACGTTGCCGCTGACAGCGTTGGTGTTCGTGGGCGCGCTCGCTGCGCAATGGGCGATCGCAAGGAAACGCAAAAGTTCTAGTGCTACCCCGGACGCGGCCGCGATTGCGGGCGAGCGCGTCCCTCCCGGGCTTCGTTTTGTCGTGATGGGCGCGGTGTTGGTTTTGGGGGTGAACAATCTATTTCGCATTCCGATGGTGACGGGGTTCGACATCGAGGGACACATTAACTACATTCACTATATCGCGACGAAGGGGGCATTGCCGCTGGCGCATGAAGGCTGGCAGATGTTTCAGTCGCCGCTCTATTACCTCGTGTGCGCGGGGCCGTATTGGGCGTTGTCGAAGGTTTTCGATCTCGATGTTGTCGTGAAACTTCTGCGCATCGTGCCGGTGCTGTGCAGCGTGGCACAGGTGGAGTTGGCGTATCGGATTGTTCGGCGCGTGTATCCCGATCGGCAGGGGTTGCAGATGGCCGGCGCGGTGTTTGCCGGCGTGTTGCCGATGAATTTGTACATCTCGCAGTACATCGGCAACGAACCGATGGCGGGGGTGCTTTCGGGGTTGGTGTGTCTTCAGTGCGTGACGATTCTTTCGAAGTGCGCGGATCAGCGGGGCTTGATGCGATCCGCGCTCGCACTCGGGGGATTGCTTGCGCTCGCAATTTTAACCAAGGTGACCGCGGTGTTGTTGGTGTTGCCGTGCATTGTTGTGCTTTTGTACGCGGCATGGCGCGTCGATGTGGATCGTGTGAAACGCGCTGCGATTGCGTTTGGGTGTTTCGCGGGGATGTGCGCTTTACTTTGCGGCTGGTATTTTGCGCGGAACTGGATGCACTACGGCAAGCCATTTGTCGGCGGCTGGGAAGTCGCGCGGGAGATTGTGTGGTGGCAAGACCCGGGCTATCGCACCGTTGGGCAGATGGTGTTGTTCGGGGAGTCGCTCGTGCGTCCGATCACCGCGGGTACGGCGGGGATGTTGGATGCCTTTTATTCGACGTTCTGGCTCGATGGGTTGCTGAGCAGCATGGTCGAGTTTGAACATCGGCCGCCGTGGAACTACGCATTTGTCATCGCAGGCGCGTGGTGGGCGATCGTTCCCGCTAGCCTGATCGGCTTTGGAATTTTGTGGAGTGTACGAAGTCTTCGGACTGCCGAACAAAGGTTGCACGTTTTCGAGGTTGTGTGCGTTGCAATTTATTTCGGGGCGTTTGCGTACTTGTTTCTGGCGCTGCCGACGTACAGCACCGGGAAGGCGACGTACACGCTTGGGGTGTTGCCGTTGTATGTGCTGCTCTTTGTGGCTGGGCTCGATGTTGTGTCGCGGAACACCTCGCTGCGCATGACCAGCTACGCGTGTATTGCCGCGTGGGCATGCGCTGCCTACGCGGCTTATTTCGTCGTGTGACGGGAATCGATCGTGACTGTCGATACAAATTGCGCGGCGATCTGTGCGTTGGCGACGCAGAGGTACGCGATGAGGAGGAAGTGCGGGATTGTAACGATGAGCTCGAGCCTGAAGATCGCGGCGCCTGTGCCGGCGATTGGGATGGCGAGCGCGAAGGGAACGGTTGCCGCGAGAACGAACGCTGGGACTCGATGAGGCCGCTGGTTCTGCGTGCCGCGGATGAGATTGGCGATGCGGATTAGGTAGACGATGATGACGATGTCCGCGGTGGTCCAGAGGATTCCCTGGATGCGCGTGAGGAGCAGGTATTGCTCTTCCGAGAAATGCTGGCCGATGGCGGCCATGAATTCCCAGATCATGGATTGCGACTCCTGCTCGCGATATGAAGGCGGAGCATGTTGAATCCGCGGATGAGGTAGATCGCCGCGATCCATTCGACGACGATCCACACGACACCAGCGACGCGCAGGACCAGGTAGACAAAGTTGCGGATGGGGGCTTCTGCGTCGTGCGCGGCGAAGTAGGCTTCGTCAAGTGGCGCGAGCGATTGTTGGGCGCCGACTGTCGTTGTCAGTAGTCCTATTAGAAGGACGCACAATACGCGGGGAAATCTGACCGCCGTTGCGTTAGGGGCGAGGGGCATGCAGAAGCTTCCGAAGCGCGCGGTAGACGCCGATTCCATACCAGACGATGGCGCATTCGAGGATCACCCATCCGATGACAAACGCGATCCATATGAGATGATGGGTACGTGTCGATTGGAAATAGGCGGCCTCAACCGTTGCGTCGAGGAGAGGCGTATTTTGCGCGAGTTCGCTTAAGGTTTCCGGCAGGGAGGGCGCGAAGAGGAGGCGTCCGGGCGCGTAGAGCGCGATCGCGCATAGGGCGATGGCTAGCGTGGTCGCGAGGGTCCAATCGAACTTCTGGAAACGGAAATGATTTGGAGTGGGTGCTTGCGAAACGTGACGTTTTCCCGCGCGCATGAGAACGAGGATCAGACATTCCGCGGCGAGCCAAAAGACGCCGGCGGTTTCGATGTAAATATTCTGGCGATGGAGGTCGTGGGCGTGATCGATGGCGGAGGTTGCGTGCGCGCAGGGAATCAGCAGCACGAAAATAGCGAGCATCCAGGATGTTTGGATTGCTACTTGTCGTTGTTGCTGATTCATAGGAATAGAGATATGGAAAACTAGAACATAAAAGAGGCGTTAACACAGGAAAATAGCTAGGAGTCGGTATTGGGCAACTAGAAATAGAAATTAAAGAAAATTGCGAATACTGGTAATTTATCCATTTTTTTGACGATATTTACTCCTCGCGGTTTCTCGCGAGGTCCGATTTCTAAAGTTTCGCGGTATTTTATGGAGCGGCGTTAGCTCTGCAGCGTAGGATGAAATTGTTTAGGGGTAAGTGTGCCCCCGTGTTGCTGGCCGGTTTTGCTTTTCGTACCAGTCTAAATTGGAGGGGGCGTTTGTCATGTTATCAGGCAATTTTTGGTTCGTTTGGTTCTACTTCTGGAGGGTCTGGACCACGGATGGTGTCGGGTTTTGCGATATTTCGCGTTCATCCGCTATGGGTGGTTCTTGTAGTTAGACGGCATTGATTTACACCCCGGGGTCGGTTTCGTGTTCTGCGAATGGTTCCACGTGGAACTACAGGGAAAACCGGGCACAAAGGCGAGGAAGTTTCGCCTGTAGTTCCACGTGGAACCACGATCGACCACATCATCCAATCAAATACAGCTGTCCGCGGCGAAATCCTGTGTCAGACCATGCATCCTTGACTTCCTTGGCGGGAAAAGCGTGTTCGAGAGCTTGTTTCAGACGGTCTGATTGAGCAAGGACTACGGCGCCCTCGGTGATCAAAGGATGCAGACTGGACGCCAGCGCCTCAGGGTTTTCAATGGCTCGACACGTAATAACATTCGGAACGCGTGCCGGACCCACGTCAGGAAAATTCCCAGTATACAAATCAGCATTAATATCAAGGTCCTTTAAAGCTGTCCGAATAAACACGGCCTTGCGTTCAGAACGTTCGATCAAGGTTAGATCTAATGTGGGAACGATGAGCCCGAGCGGAAGGGCGGGAAATCCGCCGCCTGTCCCGATGTCCAATAACACTGGTGAATCCGAGCCACCAACTATGTAAGGGGCCAGCGACCAGGAGTCAATCACATGTCCCACGAAGTCCGCCAATCCGGCCGCCGAAAGAAGCCTTAGCCGCGGATTCCAAACTTTTAACAGTCTGTGATATTTTTCTAGTTTTGCGTCTATTGCGCCATTGTCGAAAACCAGGCCTCCGTCCCGCAACATCGATAGCGCAACTTTAATGCGGGGGTCCGACCCTGCAGCATACGCCGGGATCGCTGCTAAATCCGTACTCTTTATTGACTTAGGTGCCGTCATCTGCTAGCCTACCCATTCCCACACCCTGAACTTTTTGGAGCATTTCATTGAAATTCCTCGTGCTGATTGGCGACGGAATGGCCGATTTCCCTTTGGCGGCTTGCGGGGGCAATACGCCCTTGGCTGCGGCTCGTACGCCCGCCATGGACGAACTCGCGCATCGGGGCGTTTGCGGATTGTTCATGCCCATACCCGATGGGTTTCCCGCGGGAAGCGACATCGGCAATTTATCCCTTTTTGGGTACGACCCGCACACGGACTTTACGGGCCGGGCGCCGTTGGAGGCAGTGAACCAAGGTATTCGACTCCGCGACGATGAGTTGGTGTTTCGTTGCAATCTTGTGACCCTGAATGCCGGCCAGATGGAGGATTTTACCGCAGGCCACATCCCAAGCGAAGAGGCTGCGGAATTGATCGAGTTGCTCAACGCGAAACTCGGCAACGATTCACTCAAATTCCATGCAGGCGTCAGCTACCGGCATTTGGCGACGATGCGCGCGCCGCGGCCCCTGTTGAACGATTTGCTACGCCTCAAGTGTACGCCGCCCCACGACATTATCGGGCGCGCGTACGCGAAGTATCTTCCGCGTGGCGACAATCACGCGGGTGTGCATAAGGTGATGGAAGATTCACAGGCTGTGCTGAGCGATGCACCCACCAATGATAGACGTCGCAAGCGCGGCGATCTTGCTGCTACTTCGGTTTGGCTGTGGGGTCAGGGACAAGCGCCGAAACTCGCGAGCTATAAAGAACGATTCGGATTGGACGGCGCCGTGATATCGGCTGTGGACTTGGTGAATGGAATTGGCCGTGCCGCCGGATTCGAAGTTATTCGGGTGCCAGGCGCGACAGGTTATCTCGATACGAATTATGAAGGCAAGGTTAGCGCCGCGTTGTCGGCGTTGGACCGCGTGGATTTTGTATATTTGCACGTCGAGGCGCCGGATGAAGCGTCGCACGAGGGCAGTGTGGAGAAAAAATTGCAGGCGATCGAGGATTTCGATGCTCGCGTGGTGCGGCCGTGTCTGGATTTCGCGATCGAGCATGGGGACTGCCGGGTCGTCGTCGCGCCCGATCATGTGACGTCGATTGAAAGTCGCACGCATGCGAGTGGACCGGTGCCATTCGCGTTGTATGGCCCGGGGATTGAGCCGGACGCGCGGCGACGTTACTCCGAGGAAGCTGCGGCCGAGGCGGGCGTACTTTTTCCGCGTGGCCACGAACTCGTGGCGCACATGATCACTTCAGCGTCGATCGCGGCGCATGCGTCGCGAACTAAGGATTGACGTGTCCAAGCGAATCGACATCTATGACGTGACGTTGCGCGACGGCGCGCAGGGACCTCGGATCAAGTTTTCGTCCGAGGATCAGATTCGCGTGGTCAAGGCGTTGGACGAATTCGGCGTCGCGTATATTGAAGGCGGACAACCGGGATCGAACCCGAAGGCCGTCGAGCTTTTCGAGCGGGCGCGCGACCTCGATCTGAAATCCGCGAAGATGACGGCGTTCGGGAGCACGCGGCATGCGTTGGTCGGGCCGGAGGACGATGGCAATCTCGCGGCACTGTTGAGCGCGAAGACTGAGGTTGTGACGATTTTCGCGAAGTCGTCGACGTTGCAGGTGAAGGAAATATTGCGCGTAGGTCTCGACGAGAACCTCGCGATCGTCGAGGATTCGGTCGCGTACCTTCGTTCGCAAAACAGGCGTGTGTTTTTGGATGGCGAACACTTTTTCGATGGATATTTCCTCGATGCGGAATACGCATTGTCGGTGCTCGAGCGCGCGTATCACGCGGGGGCGGAAGTTCTGATCCTTTGCGATACGAATGGCGGCCGATTGCCGTGGGAGATTGCGGAAGCGGTCCGCGCGGTGCAGAAACGTTTGCCGGACGCGCCATTGGGCATCCACACGCACAACGATTCGGGTTGCGGCGTGGCGAATACGTTGGCGGCCGTACAACAGGGCGCGGTGCAGATTCAGGGGACGATCAACGGTTACGGGGAGCGCACGGGCAACGCGAATTTGTGCACGATTATTCCGTCGCTACAATTGAAGATGGGTTTCGAGTTAGTCGCAGAAGAACAGTTGGCACAGTTGACGCATGTAAGCAATCTGGTAGCGGAACTCGCCAATGTGACGCCGCGCGAGTGGGATCCGTTCGTGGGGCGCGACGCGTTTACACACAAAGGCGGCATGCACGCGGACGCTGTCCGCAAATTGAAGTCGAGTTACGAGCATATCGACCCGGCAACGGTGGGAAATTTCACGAGCATTCCGGTAAGCGAGATGTCGGGCCGGTCGAGTTTGATGGAAAAGGCCGCGGAATTGGGCATCACGCTGGACCGGAATCGGCCGGAAACACGTCGTATTCTCGATGAAGTGAAGCAGCTTGAGAATGCGGGCTATGAGTTCGAGACGGCGGACGCGTCGCTCGAACTGTTGATTCGCCGTTCGACCGCGGAGTTTCCCATGTTTTTCGAGTTGGACGGCTATCACGTGAGCATCACGCGGCGCGCGCCCGACGGGCCTGCGCTGTCGGAGGCGACGGTAAAACTGTGGTTGCCGGACGGGCAGCGCGTGCATACGGCGGCGGAAGGTGACGGACCCGTGGACGCGCTCGATCGCGCATTGCGCAAAGCGCTCGAGCATACGTATCCGGAATTGCGCAAGCTCGTGCTGGAAGACTACAAGGTGCGCATACTGGATAGTCAATCGGCCACGCGCGCGAAGACCCGGGTGTTGATTGAGTCGCGATACGCGGCGGACACGTGGTATACGGTCGGCGTGTCGGAGAACATTATCACGGCGTCGTACGAGGCACTTGTCGACAGTTTTCAATACCTGCTGTTGCGCACCTGCGGGCACGTGAAACCCGCGGCCGCGTTCGCCAAATAGGCGCGCGGTCTGGACACATTTGCGCGGCGTGTGATAATGTTTAGGTCTTGCCTTCGTGGCGGCGTAGCTCAGCTGGTTAGAGCAGCGGAATCATAATCCGCGTGTCCGGGGTTCGAATCCCTGCGCCGCTACCAATTAAGCTCTTTCCCTCTTGATAGGATTGCCTCGTCTAGTTTTCGTCCATGGCGTCGTACGCCACGTCGAAAACTTCCGGAGCGAAAAAAGTCTTCGGAGTTATGTTGTGGAGTTCCCTCAAAATCCCTGCTTGGACGAGGCGCTCCACGTCGGACTTCGCCGTCGGATAAGTTACATTCAGGCTTGCCGGTAAATCTGCGACACGCACGAAGGGCGAGTGAAAGACACTCTCGACGATTTTACTCAACCTAACGGAACCCCAGACGGTCGATATGCGCCGGAGGAATTCTTCGCGAATGGAGCGGAGATGTTCGCACCTTGAGATCGTTTCTTTCGCATGTTGGGCGGTGCCACGAAGACAAAACTCAATCCAAGCGCTCCAGTCTCCTTGGGTACTCACTCGATATAAGAGATCGATGTACTCATCCCTGTTTCGATCGAAGAACTCACTCATGTAGAGCCAGGGCTTCGATAGGCGGCAGCGGTGTTGGAGCATGATCGCCAAAAGAAGGCGCCCGACGCGACCGTTGCCATCTACGAACGGGTGAATAGTTTCGAATTGATAGTGGGCGAGAAAACAGTCCACCAAAGGGTCGTAAGGCGAAATTTCAAGATGAAAGTACCGCTCCAAGGGTGTCAAGCACTCCATAATTCGTTCGGGAGGCGGGGGTACGAATCGGGATGCGGGAGCGATAGCGACTTGGACGCGGCGGAATTCGCCGGGCGCTCGGTTTCTGCCGCGTACTCCGAGGAGTAGGATCTCGTGCATCTCTCTGATTAGCCGCAGTGAGATCGGAAGGTCAGTGTTTGTTCCGTGCTCTAGAGCTCGCCGGTAATTCCACACCTCCCGCTGGTCGTTCGAAAGGTCAGGCTCGGACTTCGGCTCTTTTGGTTCCAGCTCGAACAGGAGCAGTTCTTTGGCGGTGGTGTAAGTCCCTTCGAGACGCGATGAGCGGATCGCCTCGCGGTCGGCCAGAGGGCGTATCAGTATTGCGGGATTCGGGAGCGTGCGGCCCAGCCCCTCTAATATTCCGACCTGTTGTTTCACCTCCCCGAGAAGCGGCCAAAGGGTCTCGGGAAACTTCCACGCGGGGGGCAGGGGATTGGGGATAAAGGCATGCTCGCCGCCGCCGACCGGAACCAACTCCCCGGTTGCATTCGATGTAAAGTGGCGAATATTCAGATTCAATTTCCTTTAATGAAATTCTTCCGATTAAAATTTTTGCCCTGGAATTTTAATTCAAATGGAACCGTTAAATACAGTCTGAAAAACGATTTGTAAGTCATTTATCGATAACAGTTTGTAGGTTATACGAATGCCTCTCGGTAAAAGGCTTGGGAATTCGGAAACGCACAAAATACTCTGCAGATCAGTGGCGGTCCATCGCCACGGCAATGCGTGATGGATTTCGGCGTAGGGGTGCGGTACCCGCTTCCGCCATCTAAAACGGATGTGGATGGGATGGAGATAACTTATTCGTCCACAATCTTCCTTTCCAACTGAAAGACCCAGCCTGCAACATCGTCGCAATTCGTCGCCGACCGAGATATAAAACATAATTGTCTTCTATTACTGTGTATTGAAAATAATCTGGCAGACACCGGGCATCGTGAGCGGAGTTCGCAAATCTTTTTGCTGAGGGGTGTGAACTCGAATCGCGACGTTCAGTAGTTGGCGCGAAGATTGCTCTAGTGGATAACGCGCGCATCGACGGTTAATCCGGCGAGTAAAAGTTTCACGGAAGTACTCGGCGGTGTGGTCGTAGGCGCAGGGTTGCACCCAAGCAAAAACGAGCGTCACGGTGCGGGAGACCACGAGGTGCCCGTTCTTCGCTCTCATGCTGGCGCACCGAAAGGGGCTGGCGTACTGAAAGGGGATTGCATCATGGAAAAGACATCGAGCCCGACGAAAAACCTGAATGACGACAAGGGACGCGGTTACCAGTCCGACCTGGGCCGTAAGGCCGAGGATGCGGCGTCGCAATTTGGCCAGAAGGCCAACGACGCGGCGTCGAACGTTGGTCAAAAGGCGCAGGATGCGGCGTCGCAATTCGGTCAGAAGGCCCACGACGCGGCGTCGAACGTCGGTCAAAAGGCGCAAGATGCGGCTTCCAACCTCGGTCACAAAGCGCACGAGGCTGCCTCGAACCTCAGCGAAAAGGCGGAACACGCGGGGGATAAAATGGGCAGCGGCCTTCAATCTTTGGGCCATGCGATTCGTGAGCACGCGCCGGAGGAAGGAATGGTCGGACATGCGTCCTCGGCAGTGGCCGACAAGTTGGAGCAGGGTGGCCGGTATCTGCAGGAACAAGGAATGAAGGAAATGGCCGAGGATGTGACGAATTTGGTTCGCCGCAACCCGATTCCGGCGTTGGTTACGGGCGTGGCGGTAGGCTACCTGCTTGGCAGGGCTGCGCGGTAATCGCGATGTCGAACGAATTCGATACACCGACCGAAACGAGTGTCGTGAAATTGATGAGAGGCATCGTCACCGATGTCCAGACGCTCGTCAAACAGCAACTGGCGTTGTTTCGGCATGAGATCAAGGTTGACCTCGACAATGCCCGCGAGGGTGTCGTTCTCTTGGGTATGGGCTTAGCCATACTCATTATTGGCGGTGGCTTGATCGGCGCGATGCTCGTGCATCTGCTCGCCGCTTTAGCGCCACAGATGCCCCTGTGGGGAAGCTACGGGATCGTCGGCGTCTCCATTGGAGTCCTCGGTGGCATTTGCATCGCAGCCGGGCTCAAGAAATTCAAACACATCGAACTGCCGGAGGTCGAGGCGCTTCACGAGCTCAAGGAGAAGTTAGATGGATAAGGAAGGCGCTGTGATACGGGAACGGATGGATGAGACCGCGACCGATCTCGCTGACAAAATCGGAGCCCTCGAAAACGAGGTTACGGATAGAGTTCGTGCGGCAAAGGACACCGTGAATAGGGTCCGCGACTCGGTCAATCTGAAGCACCTTGTGCGAGAACGTCCTTGGGCGTATCTCGGAGGCGCGGTTGCCATGGGATTCCTCTGCGGCCGCCGCGCACCCAAGTCCGGTCATTCCGCTGGGAATGGGTTTTCTCGACTCGGAGACTTTTCCGACCATAACGGTGATACGAATCGATCGATGGGTCGACACCATGGCAATGGCAACGGATGGCTTTCCAATTTGGGCGACAGGTTGGAGCCGGAAATCGCGGAGCTTAAAACATTCGCGTTGGGGACGCTCATGGGCGTGGTCCGTGAGGTCATCGGCGGCCGTAATCATTCCCAATCGGCCAACGAAGACGCTCAACAACGCAGTGCTCGGCCCGTCTACGCGGAGGCCACGGCTCCACGCGATTGGTAAGAAACGTGGGACCACATGGAGACGCCGCAGTTCGGAACGAGGCGTCGCTTGCGAACTTTTACCGACGGCGCTAGCAGGCACTTGTGCCGGCTAGCGTTCCGTTTTTCATAGCGTTCCGTTTTTCAATGTGGTTTGTAAAGCCCAATAGATCGCATCATTGCTTCCGCTTTTGTGGAGGTTGACCTTTATGCCCAAACCGTTCGGCGCTCCGTCGTATCAGTCCACGCTTATCGTTCTCGCCGGTACCATTGTTGGCGTTGCGATCATCGCCGGCCTCAATTGGGCCCAGCCGGTGTTGATCCCGATCGCGCTGGCGATCTTCCTGTCGATTCCGCTTACTCCGGTGGTGGAGTTCCTTGAAAAGCTCCGCTTGGGGACGCTCCGGTTGGGCCGGACGCTCTCCGTTGTCGTGGTCGTCGTGCTCGTCTCGTTGTTCCTGGGCGGAACGGTGTGGCTCGTTAATTCTCAGGTCTCCAATTTGGCGAATGATCTGCCCCGCTACAGCGAAAACATTCAAAGTAAGGTCAAGAAACTGCGCGAGATGGGCGATGGCGGGGCGATGGACCGCCTCCGAAAAATGACGGAGGACATCATCGGCGAGTGGAAAGGGGATGTCGAGGAGGAAGCGCCAGGGGCCACCGGGGCAGGGGCCACCGCGGCGGTGTCACCGGTCGACGCGGGTTCGCCGGAAAGTCCTGCGCCGACGGTCGTGCAGTCGGCAGGCCCAACGTGGCTGGTGCGATTGACGACATTCCTCTTTCCCATCGTGACGTCATTGGGCTATTTGGCGTTGGCGCTGGTGTTGGTCGTGTTCATTCTGCTCGAACGCGAGTCTTTGCGGAACCGGCTCATCCGCATCGTGGGCAGGGGACGCATGACCACAACGACCAGGGCATTGGAAGATGCGGGCGCTCGCATTACGAGTTACCTGACTATGCAGCTCGTGGTGAACAGTGGCTGCGGCCTCGTGTGGGGCGTGGCGGTGCATCTCGTTGGCGTGAAATACGCGCTGCTTTGGGGATTTCTCGCGGCAGTGCTGCGTTATGTGCCGTACATCGGCGCTCCGTTGGCGTCGCTTTTTCCGATCGCACTGTCTTTCGCTCAATTGCCTGGCTGGTGGGCGCCGATCACGCTCATTACGATCTTGGTCGTTATGGAATTGGTTTGCAACAACGTCATCGAACCATGGCTTTACGGCCGCCGGATCGGCGTCTCGGAAGTGGCCATGGTGATCTCCGCCGCGTTCTGGACGTTTCTGTGGGGGCCTTTCGGGTTGGTCATGTCGGCTCCGATGACGGTTTGCCTTGTCGTTCTCGGGAAGCATGTACCCGAGCTGAACTTTTTCGCGGTGATGCTTAGCGATGCGCCAGCGCTGGAAAAGGATTTGGCCTTCTACCAACGCCTATTGGCGCGAGACCAGGACGAAGCGGTCGATTTGGCACTGACTCTAGCGAAAGACTCTTCTCCCGAACAGGTCTACGACGAACTGCTCATCCCCGGGCTGATCTACGCCAAGCGTGATCGGGAACGGGATGTTCTGACCGATGCCGACGAACTGTTCGTCCATGACGCTACGCTCGAAATTCTCGAAGACTTGGGCGAGCACCGGGCGGCGGCGAAGGTCTCTGCGGCGAAGGTCTCTGCAGCAAAGGATGAGGCCGCAAAGGATGCGGACGCGAAGGATGCGGACGGAAAAGACGCGGCGGACGCGGCAATCCAAGCGCCGCTTCACAGAGTTCGGCTACTAGCGTGTCCAGCGCGCGACGAATCCGATAGGGTCGCACTCGAAATGCTACGCCAACTTCTCAATCCGGCAGAGTGGGATGTGGAAGTGGCCGCCGTAGAAACCTTGACCGCTGAACTCGTGGCGCATGCGGCGGAGGAGGGGACCGAAGTCCTCTGCATCGGAGCGTTGCCGCCAGGTGGCTTGTCCCACACTCGCTACTTGTGCAAACGGCTGCGTGAGCAGAACTCGGCAATCAAGATCCTAGTCGGCCGCTGGGGACTTAAAGACAGCCTGGATGCGAATCGAGAGCGGCTGCAGGAAGCCGGCGCTGACCTGACGGCAACGACGATGTTGGAGACCCGCGATCAGTTGAACAACTGGTTACCTGAATTGGCGCACCAAAAATCAAAGAGCGCTACGGCGGCGCCGGTTGTCTCTACCGCTCCGGCAGCCTAGCGCGCAGCGCTCGCGTGTTTCTGAATCGTTTCGTTAGAGCGGATTCATTTCGCGGATCGGAAGTAGTTGGAGGCCGGCATGATGCGGACGAGATTATTTGTTGGCTTTTTCTAGTTCGGCGCGAAGTCGATCTTCCTGCTCGCGCAATTCCGGCGTGTAGGCTTCGCCGAAATCTTCCGCATCGAAGACTTGCCGGATTTCGATATCGGAGTCTTCGTTCATCGGATTGGGACATTTCTTGACCCAATCGATCGCTTCCTGCATGGAATTGACGTTCCACATCCAGAAACCGGCGATGAGTTCTTTGGTCTCGGAGAAGGGGCCATCAATGACGGTGCGCTTGTTGCCGGAGAAATGAATGCGGTGGCCCTTGGAACTGGGGTGCAGTCCTTCGCCGGCCAGCATGATGCCGGCCTTCACGAGCTGCTCGTTGTAGTTGCCCATGTCGGTGAGCAATTGTTCGCTGGGCATTTCGCCGGCTTCCGAACCTTTCGATGCTTTCACGATGACCATGACTTTCATTGTAGGTTTCCTTTCGCGGAACTATCAGGTTTGAAACCACTCCGGCCATTGTTTCTGACGCCAGTCGTGTCGTGCAATTTCCGTGCTGCTTTGTTTTGGTCGATCGGCGCACGCGACGAAAAACAGCGGAACTCTAACGGGTGGTGGTGGAAGGCAACGATCCGAAACGGCCGCAGGCCGAGTTGCACGTTTCCGCGGAGTCGTAAGTTCGGGGAGCGATTCAATGTTTCGCACGCCCATTTCACCTTGGGCGTGCGCACTTTCTCGATGACACTCTCGTCACACTCGTCGGTTAGAAACCGGCGTTACAAGTTGCGCTCGTTTTTGAGAGTGGCGAGCATTTCGTTGATTCGGGTTTCGTCGAACCAGGATCCGTTGACCATCACGCCGGCGCGGTGTTGGGTTTGGGTGATGTCCGAGAGCGGGTTTGCTTTGAGTAGTACGAGATCGGCGCGCTTGCC
>JBGTJY010000783.1:0-1559 GCA_041744855.1 Candidatus Hydrogenedentales bacterium | reverse complement strand
TAATATATCGGGCATGAGCACAACAATTATCGTCGTGGTACGAGCACTCGGCGGCGCCATCATTGCCGAAATCGGTCAGATCGTAGCTTCCATCGGATGGGTTGCGTTTTACAGCTACGTCCTGAATCCGGGCCAGCCATTCGCGGCGTACCAGGCACACGCGCAGGAATCCGGCCCGTGGGTTTCGATCCTCGTCGGATTTCCGATTTTTTACGCGGCCAGTCGCTGGATCGCCGCTTCGCGGAAATCCGCTTTGGCACTGTTTGCCATCTTCCTCGTGGTCGACCTTTCGATTATTCTGGCGATGGAAGTGATCTGGTCGATCAGCCTGTTCGCCCTTTTCACAATCAGTTGTCTTACAAAGCTGGTTGCCTGTGATCTGGGTGGGCGTCACGCGGATGCACGGCCTGCCGGAACCGGAAACGGGACGATTCCGACGTGAGTCCGACCGAACTTTCGCTGCTACCACTGCTCACACACATCCAGGCGAATCTTGGTGAGGACTTGAGTCTCACGGCGCTCGCGGCCCGATCCTCGCGATCGTCCACCTACCTTCAACGAACCTTCAAAGCCCAGATGGGGGAGTCGCCGAAGCAGTACGTCGCAAGGCTCCGTTTGGAACGGGCCGCGCTCGGAATGTTGATTTTCGATTCGACCGTTCTCGAGATCGCCCTGGATTGCGGCTTTGCGAATCACGAAACGTTCACGAGAGCGTTTCGACGCCGCTTCGGCGTCGCACCCCATACGTATCGGAAGCACGCAACGACTCAATCGCGTCGTCGGACGACCAGAACCGAACAACCGCCGGATGTCTATTCGATTTCGGCCACGAAAATCAAACGGCTTCGACCGGCCCATCTCGCCTTTATTCGCCACGTCGGGGCGTATGAGTCGGTGCCGGATATTCTCTTCGACCGGTTGAACGAGTGGGCCACGAGGCAGGGGATCGCGGGACCGCGGATCTGGATGGGTTTGGGCCACGACGCACCGGGCATTACCGCGACCGAACATCTTCGCTTCGACGCGGCATTGGTCGTCCCTTCGATCTTCTCCCCGACGAACGACATCGGTTATCAGCCGTTCGAGGGCGGCGATTTTGCGGTCACGACACACGTCGGTTCTTACGAGACGCTCTCGTCGGCCTATTCCTCAATCGTTCCGCGAGTCATGGGCAATCGGACGTATCAATTTGTCGGACTGCCCGCCGTCGAAATCTATCACTCGTCCCGCGTCAATGCCTCCTTCCAACTCAATACGACTGAACTTTGCCTGCCGGTTCGAAACCTTACCCCGCTGCATCAAACGCCTTCCTGAGCCAGTTCACCAGGTCCTTATCTACTTCGGCGACCGATGAGACGCCGACCTTGAACTGGCACATGGCCATGGCCGGCTGGGCGACGAAGCGATCCGTGCCGTCCACGCCCTTCAGGTTGATGCCGATATCGATGCGGGTCTTCGTCGCCGGGCCGATGGTGCAGAACTGCTTCTTGCGGCGGAGACTCAGGTAGCCCTTCTTCGGCGCGATTTCGAATTCGCCGAAGCCGGCGAGCTTCGCCATC
>JBGTJY010000782.1:0-5132 GCA_041744855.1 Candidatus Hydrogenedentales bacterium | reverse complement strand
CGAGGCCGCCACGCACTACGAACACTTCCTTCACGGCGAAGCGATCGCACTCGGCATGTGCGCGGCCGGCGCGTTGTCCGGCGAACTTGGACTCGTCGATGACGGTTTCGAGCTGCGCCAACGTACATGCTTGAAGCGCTACGGGCTACCCGTCACTTGGCCTCAAATTCCGGTGGATGCTACACTCGAAGCCATGAAACGCGACAAAAAAGTCCGCGCGGGCACGATGAAATTCATCGTCGCCGACCGTATTGGACACGTCGTCCAGCGAAACGACATAACGCTCGACCAGGCGCGCGACGCGTTGGAATCGTTGCGGTAAAGTACTCGTCATGGTGAGCGGGGCCGAAGGTGTTGAAGAGGGCGCGGCTACTTGTCATGCTGAGCGACACCGCGTCCGTCATGCTGAGCGGCAGCGAAGCATCTCACTCGTGTCATCGCTCCTGCGATCTTCCTCTGAGATGCTTCGCTGCCGCTCAGCATGACCGATAAACGCGAATGACCAATAAGCAAACGAGACAAGACCATGGAATTTGGCACGGATAGCGCTGAAAATTACTACGACGAGGGCCTTACCGCCAGCATGAAAGGCGACCTCGACACCGCCATACACCTCTTCGAAAAGGCGATTCGACTCGACAGCACCATGGCCTCGGCGTATCACCAACTCGGAAAATGCTACCAGCGCAAAGGCAAACCCGATCAGGCGATCGCGTTGCTGAAACAAGTCGTCACGAACAAACCGCAAAACACCGCCGCGCGGCTCGACCTCGGTTTCGCCATGCTCTCGAGAGGCCTCATCGACGAAGCCCGTCGCCAATTCGTCCAAGTCGCCGAACTCAATCCTTCGCAAGGCAAGGCCCAGCTCGGTCTCGCGCAGGCATTCTTTCGCGAGGGCAATTGGCGCGGCGCGCTCGATCAGGCGCAGGTCGCGCTCGCGACAGGCGGCGCGAATTTCCCCGTGCACTACATGCTCGGCCGCGCGGCGAAACTGGCCGGCGACGCAACGCTCGCGGACGCCAATCTCAGGAAGGCCGACAACCTACTGCAAAAGTCGCTCGAGGTCGACGCCCAAAAAGCCGAAACGCATTTCCTCCGCGGCGAAGTCGCGTTCATTCAGGAGCAATACGCCGCGGCCCTCGAACACTATTCGACCGCCGCGAAACACGCGCAACCGGGCCCCAACCAAACTGGCCAAATGCAAGCTGGCCGAAGTTTCACGGCTTATGGCGAGAGCTTCTCCACCCTCGACATTTTGGCGAAACGCGGTCTCTGCCTGCAGCGCATGGGGCAGCACGACAAAGCGCAACAGATCGGTGAGGAAATCGGGCGCATCGATCCCGAGCACAAGCTCGGTAAATTGCTCCGCGAATCCGCCGGGTCGGAAAACTGAAAGCCCCGCGCGTGACCGACATCAACCTGCAACTCACGCGCGAATTCTTCGAGCTCAATGGTTTCCGCGTGATGACGCCGTGGCATCGCGCGCAATCCAAGTCCGAAACCGGCGCGTGCCTCTACGTTGATCGGCCCGGCGCAACCGCCGACGGCGAACTCCCGTTTCTCCTCGCACCGTCCGCGATCGAACGCATCGATCGCGCGATTGTCGAAGTCCGTGCGTGGCACAGCGAACGTGTCTACGCCTCGACAATCGACGCAAACGCCGTCCTATACGAATTCGCGCAAGACGCCCCGCGCGCCTCCGCCGCAGACTATTTCGCCACCGAAGATTTCCACACCATCCTCGTCATCAGCGAATTGCCCGCCACCGACAAGGCCCGCCTCGACGCCATGGCCGCCGCCCAACGCCACGGTATCGATCACATCCTCGAATTCCAAACGATCCTCCGCGACCTGATCGACCGCATCGACACCGGCACGGAATACACGGGTTCCGTCACGCTGCAACTCCTCCGCCTGCTCAAGCGCTACCGCCTCGTGCGCAACAGCCAACTCGAATTCGCATTCCCGCTCGACCCACCCATCCTCCCCAGCGAGCGCCTAGTAGAAACGGCAGAGCCCGACTCCGAAGAAGAAGAACTATTCTAGTAAACATATATTTCCCATAACGTCCTCTAAGTCCCATAAATCCCATCCCCGGGCGACCCGTGTCCCCGTGGTCGAATTTACCCGTGCCACTCGTCCACCCGCTTATTCTGTCGGCGAATTTTTGGCGGGACACAGCGCCGCCAAAATTCCGTCAGTGCTCCTAGATACTGAACATTCGGCCCACAACCGAATCGTATTCTGTTACAATTCGTACGATATCCCAAGGGGAGCATGCCACCATGAAAACGACCATATTCCTGCTCTGCGCGCTTTTCGGAGCCATGCCATTCGGCGTCACTGCATCCGCCGACACAACCGAGGTCGGAAGCATCAAAACCCTCAAGGGCGACGCCGTCGTCGTTCGCGGCGATCAGGAACTCGTAGCCCAACTCGGAATGCGCCTCATGACGCACGACGTGATCCGCACCGGGAAAAACGCCTCGCTGGGCATCGTCCTGCGCGACGACACAACGGTCTCCCTCGGCGCCAAGAGTGAACTCGCCATGAAAGAATTCACCTTCGAGCCCGACAAGGGCCTCTTCGGAATGACGCTCGACATGATCAAAGGGACATTTGTCTACGTATCCGGTCGTATCAGCAAACTATCGCCGGGTTCGGCGAAAGTCGAAACGCCCGCGGGTGTCGTCGCCGTACGAGGTACACGATTCCTCGTCAAAATTCCGGCGTAGTCTTAACCACATAGGGAAGCGCGGAGGGGCCATGGGAAGAGACCGTCGCGTTAGATGGATTCCGTTCTTAGCGCTCGCCTGCGTGGGCTGTGCCAGCGACGGTACCGTGTTCGTCCTCATGCCGGACCACAGCGGCGACGTCGGCGAAATCGAAGTCACCAACGCCGGTGGATCGGAATCGGTTTCGCAGCCCGGCGGCACCATCATGGTCTCGGACAATGCCTCGGACCCGCACGCCGGCGCGCCGATGACGAATGACCAAGTGAATAGGACATTCGCCGATGCGCTCGCCGCCGAGCCCCTGCCCTCGCGCGTATTTCTCCTCTATTTTGAAACGGAATCGGCCGAGCCCGCCGCATCTTCGATGCAGCAGATCGCCGAAATCGTCGGGGAAATTCGTAGGCGCCAGTCCTACGACATTTCCGTCAACGGCCACACCGATCGCAGCGGCCAGCGCGACTACAACATGAAATTGTCGCTCGATCGCGCGCAGCGAATTTGGGACCTCCTGGTGAACGCCGGCGTCGACGCGCGCTATATAACCGTCGATTTCCACGGCGAAGGCGACCCCATCGTCCCCACGCCCGACGGCCAACACGAACCCCGCAACCGCCGCGTCGAAGTGATCGTACGTTGATCCGCGTAGGGGCGGTTCGTGAACCGCCTCGCGGCCTCACGGAAATCTGATGCCACTCGCCACCTTCCGCCGTGACTCCCGCACTTTCCTCCAACACAGTCCGTCGCGTACGCGCCTCTTTTTACTGTGTGGGATTGGCCTCGCGATTTGCCTTTGTGTCGTTTCGATTAGATATCCCGCGCTGCTCCGCCGTGTCGAACTCCAATTCTACGACAGACTGCTCGCGTCGCTACCGCCCGGCTCGAACTACGACGAGGTGGTCGTCGTCGATATCGATGAGCGCAGCCTCGCCGAGCACGGACAATGGCCCTGGCCACGAAGCTGGATACAGACCCTGCTCGAAAACATCGAGAACGCAGGTGCAGCGTCCATCGGAGTCGACATCATCCTCGCGGAACCGGATCGATATTCAGCCGAGGTCCTAAGAAAACTTTTCGCGGCACAGCCAAACGAAGTTGTGCTGGACATCGCAGACCATGATTTCGATCGCGACCTCGCGGAATTTCTAATCAGCGCGCCGAACGTCGTCATAGGATCTCATTTCAAATTCGACGGCTCCAAATCGCAAGAAAAATATCCGCTGCCATTCCTCGAAATCGTAGTCCGACGTGACGCAAGCGCGCCTGGGCACGCGCCAGTCCCACGTGCCACACACGGCACCTTTCCGAACGAAAAGCTACGTGGCGCCGTGCAACGATCCGCCTTTCTCGATGCGCGGCCCGATGTCGACGGCACGATCCGCCGTGCACCGTCGCTCATCGAGTATCAGGGCCTGTTAATTCCGTCTCTCTCGCTAGCGGCTGTCATGGGGGCGCGAGATGCCTCGACGGCAGTAGTGTTCGTCGGCGCAACAGGAATCGAAACGATTTCCGTCGGCGACCTTGCTATCCCCACCGATGCCGCGGGCAACGTCGTATTACCCTTTCGACGAGAGCCGCTCCTGCCCCTCAAGTTCGTTTCCGCCGCGGACGTAATGGCCAATTCATTTCCGTCGGAAACATTCAGTGGCAAGATCGTCCTCGTCGGCTCGTCGGCCGACGCACTACAGGACTCCCATCCAACCCCGCACTCAAACAGTTTCCCGGGAATCGCCGTCCACGCCATCGCCGCCGGTGCCATGCTAACGGGCGACGTGATTACCGCGCCGGCCTGGTCTGCGGCAGGCACGATCGCTGCCATTCTCTTTGCGACGCTCTTTGCGACTATCCTGCTCTCACGCTTCAACGCCGTCATCTGCGCGCTCGCCATCTCCGCCGCGCTCGTAGCGTTGCTACTCGGCGCGCGATGGCTGCTCGTCTCGCAACATCTCTACTTATCCCCGGTGTCCCCCGCAGCGGCACTCAGTATCAGCGCGATCGCGTTGGGCCTGCTTCGCTTTCGCAGCGAGGAGAAGCGCGTCCTGCAGACAACGCGCGACCTCGCCGCGGCTCAAGACTGCGCCATCCGTTCGCTCGTGTCTATCGCCGAAACGCGCGACCCAGAAACCGGCGCGCACATCATCCGCACGCAACACTACACGCGCCTACTCGCGGAACGACTGGCCCGGAATCCCAAGTTCAAGAAATCGTTGACCCGGGAAGTTGTGGAAGCAATCACCCGCAGCGCACCGCTGCACGATGTGGGAAAAGTCGGTGTGCCCGATCGTGTGCTGCTCAAGCCCGCGAAATTGAACGCCGAAGAATTCGCGATCATGAAAACCCACACAACAATGGGCCACGAAGTACTGCGCCACGCTGAACTCGCGGCTGGCCTCAAAGGCG
>JBGTJY010000781.1:0-3172 GCA_041744855.1 Candidatus Hydrogenedentales bacterium | reverse complement strand
CGTTTCCAGCGCGGACTTGATCAGCTCGCGCGCGGTGGGAACGCCGGACGGACCCGACTGGGGCTGCGGGGTCTCAGGCCGAGTATGGCCCGGCATGGGTGGCCCTCCGGGAAACGACATTGACAGGGTTGGCGGCGGTCGTTGGACGCAACGGCCCAACGGAACGGCATTATCGTGTACCACCGCTTTATCCATCAAGCGTTTCATGCGGAATTCCCCGCACGCGCTCGCGCTCTCCTTGAATTTCCGCCCGGGCCGCGTCCCTCGGCATACTAAGCTGTGCCTGACCGAGCCCAAGCCCTTCGCCAGAATCTCGCTCCATGCGCCGTGCTCGTGTTGCTCACGGTCGCCGTTTTCGCGCAGACCGTGCGCTTCGAGTTCGTCAATCGCGACGATCCGTACTACATCGTCAACGACCCGCTGACCAGCGCCGGGATCACCGCCGAGGGACTCCGCGCGCTGGTCACGCGCGCTCATCTCGGCAATTGGCACCCGCTCACCAGCCTGAGCTTTATACTCGACGCCGAGTGGTTCGGACTCAACCCCGGCGGGTTCCACTTCACGAACCTCGTGTTTCATGCGCTGAACGCCGTGCTGCTCTACGTCGTCTTATTCCGATGCACGCAACGGCGCGGTCCGGCGTTTTTCGTCGCGGCGCTCTTCGCCATTCACCCGCTTCACGTCGAGTCCGTTGCGTGGATCTCGCAACGCAAGGACGTGCTCAGCGCGTTCTTCATGTTTGCGACGTTGCTCGCTTACGAACGCTACGCACGACGGCCGGGCATCGCGCGTTTTCTGCCGGTCATGGGCGCGTTCGCGCTCGGACTCCTCGCCAAGGGGATGCTGGTCACGCTGCCTTTCGTGTTGCTGTTGCTCGACTATTGGCCGCTTGAGCGCTGGCGGCCGCGGCGCGCCGAGGGACGCTACCCAACTGCGACGCTCGCGAATCTCGTGATCGAGAAATTTCCTCTGTTTGCGTTGAGCGCCGTCATCAGCCTCATCACCTTCCGCGTGCAGTCCGGACCCGACAGCATGACCTCCGCGGAGAGTATGTCACTCGCGGCGCGGCTCGCGAATGCCGTCAGCGCGTATGCGATGTACTTGGGACAAATGATCTGGCCTGCGGGGCTCATCGCACACTATCCACACCCCGGCGAGGACATCGACGCGATGGCCGTTGCTATCGCGGCTGGCGTCCTCATCGCGATCACAATCGCGGCCATCGCGACGCGGAATCGGTGGCGATTCGTCTCCGTGGGTTGGCTCTGGTATCTTGGGACATTGTTGCCCGTCATCGGATTGGTTCAAGTCGGCAGCCAAAGTAGGGCCGACCGATACACGTATTTGCCGCTCATCGGGATTTTCATCACCATCGTGTGGTCGATTGATGCGCTCACGCCCAACCGCGCGTCCGCGCGCCGTTGGGCCGCCTTATCCGGAACCGTGATTGTCGCCGCGTTCGCCGTGCTCGCGTTTCGACAAGCCGGCCATTGGCGCGACAGCGAGTCGCTCTGGCGTCACAATCTTGCGTTCGCATCTGGCAATCCGTTGCCGCATCTCGGACTGGCGGACGCGCTCGCCGAGAAGGACGAGTTGGTCGAAGCGCGAGCGGAATATGCGCGTGCCCGCGAGTTGAGTCAATCCGACGCCCAGGCGTTTTGGGCGGAGCAGGGTCTGGGCCGATTGGAATTCCGCGAGAATCGATTCGAAGTTGCCGCGCAACACTACACCGCCTCGGCTCGCATGAATCCCAACTCGAGCGCGAGTCAGCTCTACGCGGGAAAGTCGCTGCTCGAACTCGGCCGTGCCGCCGACGCGAAACCGTTCCTTGAACGCGCCGTCGCGCTGAACTCGAAGTCGCCCGATGCGCACGACGCGCTCGGCACGGCGCTGGGCATGCTTGATGACGACGCGCGCGCGGAGGAAGCCTTTCGCACTGCGATTGCCCTCGATCCGTGTCACGCGCATGCGCACGCAAACCTCGGCAGCATCCTCGCGCGCAACGATCGGCTTCAGGAAGCCCTCGAAGCATTCGTGACGGCACGCGACTGCACACAATCAGGCGACGAAATGCGCGCGAGGCTCGATGAGATTATCCAAAGCGTCAAAGACGAAATGGCGAATACGCAATAGAAACCCACAACTGGCCTCGTTCCCGAATTTCTATTCGGGAACGTGTCAACCGGATCAGAGATGGAAGTAAAGCGTTCCTTCTACACAACCTTCTCGCACGAATTCGACGTGCAACGTCACGAAGACGTGGTCTGCAATCTCTGCGGCGGCGCTTCGTACAAACTCCTCGGCCGCGAACTCGAGCGCTACGAGATTCGCGAGTGCGCGGCCTGCAAACTCGTATACGTCTCGCCGCAGCCCGCCGCCGAGGAGTTGCCGAAGTTTTACGAAAACATGTACGCCGACACTTCCGATGCGCACATGGCGGCGCGTTCGGCGGGCGCGATCGAAAACCACTTGCAGCGTCTGATCGCGTCGCGCCAACCCGCTGGCGGCAAGTATCTCGAGATCGGCTGCGGCGCGGGACATCTCCTCAAGAAAATCGCCGAGCTGCCTTTCGAAATCTCCGCAATCGAGCTGAGCGAAGACGCCGCGACCTACGCGCGCAAGGCTGTGCCGAAGGCGACCATAACCTCGACGCCAATCGAAGTCGCCGAATTCCCCACGCATAGCCAACAGTGCATCGCGATGATCGCCGTGCTCGAGCACGTGAAAGACCCCGCGGCCATCCTCGCGCGGCTGACGAAGTGGCTCGCGCCGGGCGGCACGATTGTGATCCTCGTGCCTTACATCCAGGGCTACATCCGTCTCAAACGGCTCTTGCCGTTTCTGCCGATTCACTTCGAGGCGCCGCGCCACTTATTCGACTTCTCGCCAAAGACGCTGCCGCAATACCTGCGCAATCTCGGCTACGAAAACATCCGCACCGAAATCGCACGCCCCTACTCCGCAAACGGCCCGATTGGGCTCACGCTCATTTGGGGAATCAAGCTGATTGGCCTGGGACTCTTCGCGCTCAGCCGCGGGCGCTACATCTACCCGTACGCGGGATCGATCGTGGTCTGCGCCGACAAACCTCGGTAACGCCGCTTTTCAAGCGGGGGGTTTGGTCACACGCGCCGCTTGAAAAGCGGCGGTACCAGTAAAGGATCACCGCACC
>JBGTJY010000780.1:0-2782 GCA_041744855.1 Candidatus Hydrogenedentales bacterium | reverse complement strand
CTGGAACTGCCTTTCTACGAATTCAGCGATCATCGCGCGAACCCGCCCGGATCGCGCCACGCCCGGCCCGCCGCGATGTCCGAGATCGTTCGCCCCATCTCGATGCGGCGCGCGCGAAGCAGGTCCAATGTCGCATTCGGATCGCGCCGCGCGGCTTCCACGACATCTTCCGAGCGAATCCCCAACGCTTGCACCCATGGCGGCGGGGCCGTGCCCGCGTCGGTCACGATTTTCTTGAACGCCGCGACAAGCGCAACGAAATACTCGTAGTCCTCGATGCCATCGCGCAGATGCATCAGCCGGATCGATGGAATCGGCGCGGAATTCCCAGCATAAAGCAGACACTGCTCATACGCCCCCGCTGGAAATGCCGGAAACGTTCCAGGCTCCGGCGCCGCCAATTCGCGCGGCACCAGATCGCGCGACCAAGTCGTTAGCGATCCTCCCGCGAAACCGTCGACGCCATACGCCCAGCATATCCAGGGGCGAAGCCGATGCTCGAGCGGATGCGCATCGGGCCGCAACGATGGAAAAATGTCTGGCTCAAACGCGAGCCAAGGCGCAATCGGCCGCTGCCGATCGAGAACCGGATACTGCGGCGACTCGTCGATCGAGATTTCCGCCAAGGCCACGGCTTCGCCAACGGCGCGATCGATTCCCAACCGGATGAACTGCGCGCCCTTGGTGACCCGAAGCCGCCCTTCCCACCACTCCCAATCGTAGGGATAGTGCGCGCTTTTACGCCGCCAACTCACTGTCGCGTTGCTGTACGATCGGCCGTCGCGCGATGTGCTGAGCCGCACCGTATCGGGCGCCGAGTCCCGTTTCCACGCGAGCCGCACCGTCTCGATCGTCGCGAGCTGCGCAAGCTCGAATCGCAACCACGGACGACTGTCGCGATCCGCCGGAACCCACGCGCTGAATAGGCTACCATCGTACGCGTCGATGGCTTCCGTCGGCTCGGTCGCGCTCGAACTCGCCGCCGCGACTGCCGGCGCCGATTGCGTCCACCCGAACGAACGCCCCGCCCGCATCAGGCCCACGGCCTCGGGGTGATAGTCCGCGAAGGGGATCGCCCAAACGTCCACGTCGCGTTCCCAATAGGGATGCAACGGCGCGACGATCATGCGCTGGATAGCCGGCGCGAGCTGTCCGTATCGCGCATACGCCTCGCGCGATTCCTGCCACGATTCCCATCCCTCGAGCGTTGCTACTTCGACAAGCCCGCGTCCGCCGAGGCCTTTCGCGTCCAGCCATTCCCCCATGTCATTGAGGAATTCGCCAAGGCCGCCGCTCGCTTGCGGCTTCTCGCCGAGCCGCGATTTTCCGTCGAGCAAATACGAAAGCACAACGCCCGGCCCGATGTCGGCCACGCGCATCGGTGTGACGGCGAGCGCATACGCGAGGTGATTTTTCAGTTCGGCAGCATCGGGCGATTCCTCGTCCAGCAACGGCCCGCCGTCCCACAACCGATAGGCGAGCCGATACGGCGCAAGCACGTCATACACGGGCTGCCAGCGTTGAAGGTCGAGATCGTCGATGCCGTACGTGCGCCGAATCGATCCGCGATCAAGAGTGAAGTACGCGCTGAGCGAGGGCGTCCCCGGCAATGCGAAATCGAAAATATCGAACGAAGCCCGCACAATCCGAAGCATTTTGTCGGCGGCCATCACGCGCAATTCGGCCTCATGGAAACCGGTGGGCGCGGTGTCCTTGACGCGATACACGATCCAAAATGCCCGCGTTTCATTCGGCAGGATGGAAACAGGTTCCGGCGGAAACAGCGGATCGGGCCAAACTCGGGTCGCGCCGTCCGCCGCGGGCGCAGCGGAATCGACGTAACCGACAACGAATATCTCGGGCGCAGAAATCGGCGAATCGATCTCGGGATCGAAATCGATCAAGACGTTCTCGAGTCCCCCCTTATCCGCCCGCACGGCGATTTGAAAGCACTCATACTCGCCCTTCGCGGCGGACAGGCTCGCGACACGATCCCCGATCCGCGGCGGCCGCGAATCCGGAAACACGCGCACGGAGGCATCGACGACCCACACGTCGGCCGCGCCAATCGATGCGAGGAGTGCGGCGAGAATTAGGGAATTCATTGCCGCCGCATCAGCCCGATGAAATCACCGTGACCCAAACCTTCCGGGTGCGCGGGCCATCAAATTCGCATAAGAACAACGATTGCCAAGTGCCGAACTGGAGCGCCCCATCCGCAATCGGCACGGTCGCGCTCGAACCCATCATGCTCGCTTTCACGTGCGCGGCGGAATTCCCCTCGGCGTGGGCGTAATCCGCCTTCCAGGGCACGACACGTTCCAGAATCTTGGTCATATCAGCAATAACGTCCGGATCGGCGTTTTCGTTGATCGTGATCCCCGCGGTGGTATGCGGCACGAACACCTGGCAAATCCCCTCGCGCACCCCAGAAACCTCGATACACCGCTGAACTTCGCGGTCGATATTGACGAATTGCGTGTGCCCCTGCGTGCGAATCGTGAATTCCTGGCGTGACATGAGCCCTCTCCCAAATGCTACGTAGAGTTTCGCACCTTGCCTAATCGGGCATAAAGCCCGACAAATCGCGAGGTCACGGGCCGCAGGCTGGAAGCCTGCACTACAAAGGCTCCGTTTTTTCTTGATAGGGGTAGGGAGAGCCTAAGCTCCCCCTCCCTCCGAACCGTACGTGCGGATCTCCCGCATACGGCTCTCCAGTCAGTGGTTTTACCTTTTGCTTAAGGACTGCTTCGCCGTTGCATGGGCGTTTTGTAATGAGAAT
>JBGTJY010000779.1:0-3817 GCA_041744855.1 Candidatus Hydrogenedentales bacterium | reverse complement strand
CTCTCCCGCTCCGTCGTCCCCGCAGGCTCCTCCCCTGTCGTCCCCGCAGGCTCCTCCCCTGTCGTCCCCGCAGGCAGTAAGCGGGGACCTCTCTATTCCGTAGCCACGCTCTTCCTGGTCGCGTGCGCGTTCCCGCCGGCACTACCCACCGCCCTCGCCCAAGAAGCCCCCGAAGCCCGCAAGCCCGCGGCAGTCATGTCCTACCACGGCGCCCCCTGGCTCGAGCGCGAAACCCGCGACGAAGAAGAACGCCCCTACGAAGTCATCGAGAAGATGAATCTCAAAAACGGCGATGTCGTGGTCGACATGGGCGTCGGCACCGGCTACTTCGCCCGCAAAATCGCCAAAAAAGTCGCGCCCGACGGCAAGGTGCTCGGCGTCGACATCCAACCCGAAATGCTTGAACTCCTCAAAAAATACTGCGCCGAAGAAAACATCACCAACGTCGAAGGAATCCTAGGCGACGAAGACGATCCCAAGCTGACCCCCGGCACCGTGGACTGGATCATCCTCGCCGACGTCTACCACGAGTTCCAGCAACCCGAACCCATGCTCGCGAAAATGCTCGAAAGCCTCAAGCCCGACGGCAAAATCGCCCTGCTCGAGTACCGCCTTAACGGCGAAACCGCCCGACACATCAAGATCGAGCACCGCATGTCCGTCGAGCAGGTCCTCGCCGAGTGGCAACCCGCCGGATTCGAACTCGTCGACATCCACGAGTTCCTCCCCGCCCAACACTTCTTCATCTTCAAAAAGAAGGCAAGTTAGCCGCCCTAGCGCGAACGTCCGTGCCCGTCCGTGCCCGTCTGTATTCGTCCGTGCTCGTCCGTGTCCGTCCGTATTACAATCCGTCAACTTCTTTGTTTTTTTTACCAAGAAGTTCATCTCTCCAACTATCGTCCCCGCAAGCAGTAAGCGGGGACCTCTTTGCTCCTAACCTCTGCGTATCAGTGTTCATCGGTGCCCATCGGTGTTCATCTGTGGTGAATTTTTTCGTGAAAATTCGTGAGCATTCGTGGCTAGATTTGGTTGCGGCCGCGCCGCGCTGTGTCCGTCTGTGTCCGTCCGTGCCCGTTCGTGCTCGTCCGTGTTCGTCCATCCCACCGCAACTCCAACCCTCGCCCAGGTATAAACCCAACATCCACCCACCTCATCCTCGCCCCATCGGGAGGCCCACCCCATGAATCGCTCACTCATCCTCGCCGCACTCCTTCTCTGCACGCTCACCGGCTGCTGGGAGCTCCTCTCCTGGAGCCCCGACGGTCGCTACCTGGCGTTCGTCATTCCTCAAAGCGGGGAGGTCTGGCGCTGGGACACGCAGCGGGAAAGCGCCCAATCGTTGCCCACTAGCGACGCCGTAAAAGTCGAGTACCTCGACACGCCGGATCGCTTGCTCGTTATTCGAGACAGCGGCGGCGACGACGCCGGGGTCGATGTGGGTCTGTTAAACACAACAGAAGGTTCGTGGAATTTCATCACCCGAATCGAAGACCCGTACTTCTACTGCGTATCGCGCGATGGAAAATCGCTCTACACCGTCGAGCAACGGGGCGAATCAGGCGGATGCGCCCTCGTCGAGCGTCCAATCGATAAGCCGGAAGACGCACGAGATCTCGTCGTGTCTCCGACGCAATTGGCGATGCCGTTCGCTGGCACGCCAAGCCAAGGCATCCTGATCGCAAGCGTCAACGCGGAAGAGTCGCACCAAATACAGCGTGTGTATGCCGCCCCCCCAGGCTCGGCGCCCGAGATCCTGATCGAATCGAGCGAAAAGGAAATCTGGTTACCGATGTGGTTAAACGACAACGCGTTGTTGTTTCTGCGCGAAGGCGAAACGGACGACGAATGGGCCGAACTCGTTCACTACACGTTGTCCTCGAAATCAGAGCGCGTACTCTACGGCCTTGTATATCCCTACGTCCGCCCGTCGCTTCATCCCAATGGCAAACGGCTGCTCGTCAGTGCCATTCCTCATAATCGTGTTGAGGCGATGCGCGCCGATTGGCTCTCCAGCATTCAACTCCTCGAGATCGAAATCGATTCGGGTAACGTCCGGCAACTGACGAACGAAACCTTCGGCGCGGCACTCGGCGCATACAATCCCAAGTCGAACTCCGTGGCGTACCTCTCGCCGCCGGACCTCGAGTCGAACAGCGCAAATATTCGCATTCTGAACCTCGAGACTGGCGAAAAAACCACCGTATGGCGCAACGGCATGGAACGTCAATTCGCCGCGGCCGAAGCGCTGTACGAGAGTGGAAAGCTGGGCCTCGCAACGGCAACTTACGACGCCCTCGCTGAGTGGGACCCCGGCGCTGAACAGTCCACACTCGCCCGCTATCGGCTCGCGGAGCTCGCGTTGTCTGCGCCTAGTCCCGACGTCGATCGCGCACACGCCTACATCGACGCGCTCGATAGCGATTGGACCGCGCAGGCGCTCAACATGTTCTGGACTCCGCAATCCGTGATCGCCCGCGACGCCGACACCGTCAAGCCCGCGTTGCTCGCTCCCGAAGACAATCTCGAACCCAGCGCCGCGCCCGTATACGACGCCTACGATATCGAGACCCTATCCGCGCGATGGTCCGATGATTGGCTGTATCTCCGTGTCGAAATCAACCACCCAACCGAAGTCGATCTCGCCTACCTGCGTCCCCTCGTGCTCCTCTTCGACGACGCAGCCAACGATGCAGGCACGCACGAAACCGTCCCAGGTATTACGTGGGAACGCCAGGCAACGCGGCAGGTCATCCTCAAAGCCTGGCGCGCGGCCGGCGAAGACAGCGAGTACGACATCGCATTCCTCGACGAATCCGGAGCCGCATTCGCCCAAATCGCGACGAAAGGAATCGTGCTCGAAAACACCGGACCCATTCGACACCTCGGAACGCACGCGCTGCGTCCCAACCACAGCGCCATCGATCTCGCGATTGCCCGCGACGCGCTAGGCCTCTCGCCGCGCGACGAAGCGCCGCGTGCGGTCTACATTCAGGTCTGCGCATTTGCGCCGAACGCCGACGCGCTGTCCATCGCCGACACCTTCGACGCCGGCGAAGACGAAACCGCAACGACCAAAATCCGTGGATCAGCCGCCTATATCGAGTTCAGCGCCAGTCCCAAGTGATCGCGACGTGAACGGTCGACGGCAAACGACTATCGCCCGCGCGGGCGCGAATCCGGTCCGCCATACGAGTCCGGCCCGCCATAACTATCCGGCCCGCCATAGCCCAGCGCGCCCAACTGATAGCTCGTGATCTGCACGTTCTCGAGCTTAATCGCGCCGCCCCGCACCCGTGCCACATCCTCCGCGCTCAACTTCTCCGCGGCATTCGAAGCCAAATCGCCAATGACGATACGACGTTTCTTTTCGCCCATTTCAGCAACTCCAAAAGCTCAATTAGCCTAATTTGATTAAATTGTATCATGCCCATCGCGCGCTGTCAAGAGGATTTTGAACCCTTCCCCGATGGTTAACACTTGCGTAACCACACACTTCTACGGTATGAAAAGCAAACTCGAAGGAGAACCCACATGAGCTTACTGAACGACCTATTCGATCTACTCGGCACCGTAATCCTGGGAATCCTCTTCCTCCCCCTAATCCCAGTCGCCTTCCTATTCGCCCGATCATGACGAGAAGTCCAAGCCAAGGCTTCCATCGTGGTGCAGGCTCACATTGATAGGGGTAGGGAGAGCCTAAGCTCCCCCTCCCTCCGAACCGTACGTGCGGATCTCCCGCATACGGCTCTCCAGTCAGTGGTTTTACCTTTTGCTTAAGGACTGCTTCGCCGTTGCATGGGCGTTTTGTAATGAGAAT
>JBGTJY010000778.1:0-4947 GCA_041744855.1 Candidatus Hydrogenedentales bacterium | reverse complement strand
GGTGCGCATCGCGGCGGCACGCATCGCCACGAATTCGCGCGCACAGGCACGCGGATAGGGTTCACCTACGACGACTTCTTGTTGCCGCAATACGACCGCACCGTCGGCTACATGGAGGCGCATCCGAACGCGCCGGAGAATGCCTCGCACTATTTCGCGGTGCTGGTCCCCGTCGTGCCGATGGGCACCTCCCGCGCGGGCGAAATCGAGAAGGCCTACGGCGATTCGTGGGTGACGCCGGATGGAACAGTGCGAGCATTTATCGGCAAAGTGCGAAACAACGACGGCATAACATACGAGGAATCGCTTTTTGTCGTCGAGGTTTCTCTCGGCGTCGATATCACCACGGCCGATTCGGGCTCTGCCACGCGTTATCCACAGCCTCCGCGCGGGGCAGTTGTGCGGCGACTCACCCATACCTGGGCGGGCGGGATCGTGCGCGGGATCAGGCGCGGGAGCGTCACCGGCGCTCGTATCGCGTACTATGGTCACGCATACGACGGGAGCACACAGATCTTCGCCGTTTCCGCGATCGGGTCGGACCGTGACATGCATTCCGACCTGCGGCCCCAACAGGTCACGCAATTCTCCGAAAATGCAGGCGCCGGACTTCGCTGGCATCCGTCCGGTGAGTACATCGCCTGTGTGAGTAACAACGGTGTCGCGGTCACGCATGTTGCTTCGTCTGAAACACGATGGTTGACGGAACAGGGCGGCGAGGAGATTCGCCTTAATCTAGTGTGGTCGCACGATGGGCGTACGCTGGCATTCAATAGGGCCGTGCCCGATGCTAGCGGTAAAAAGAATTACGACGGCAGCGATTTTCTGCAAATATTTACGGTTCCATTCAAGCAGTGGAAATGAGAGGCGGTTCATGAGATACCCAAGTATCGTCGGAGCGATTTGTCTGGCGGCGGTATGGGATTCACCGCGAGCGGCCGCGGAGGATCGGACCTTCGACTCCGACGGTACGTCGATTTCCTTCACGATCGAGGGCAACGGCGAGGCGGTCGTGCTCATTCACGGGTACCGCGCGTCGGGCGACCTCAATTGGCGTTTGCCGGGGATCGTGAAGGAGCTTGCGAAGAATTATCGCGTCGTTACGATTGACGCGCGCGGACACGGTAAGAGCGGGGCGGGAAAAGATACGGCGTACGGCGTCGAAATGGTGCGTGACGTTGCGCGGCTGCTCGATCACCTCGATATCGAGCGCGCGCATCTTGTCGGCTATTCGATGGGCGGCATGATCGCGATCAAATTTCTGACGCTGTATCCCGACCGCGCGATTTCTGCGGTCGTCGGCGGGATGGGATGGGTGCAGCCGGGTTCGTTTGAGGAGCGCAGATGGAACGCGGGTGACGACGTTTTCTCCCAAGTCGGCGCGGGCTTTCGCGAGCTTTCGAGCACCTCGGATGAGATGCGCGCAATCAAGGCTCCCGTAGTGGCGATCGTCGGTTCGCAGGACGGCGAGCAAATCGATCGCATCGAGGCGTGGAAGAAAATCCGGCCGGACTTGGCCGTCATCACCATCGAGGGAGCGCAACACACTAACTGTATATTCGCTCCTCAATTTCGCGAGTCCATCGTTGAATTCCTCGGCGAACACCGCGAAACCGATAAGCATCCCTGACCCTATCGCCACTTCGGTTCACGTCTGACTGAAAATGGAACTCGCCATCGGGGTGTTCATCGCCGTTTATCTCGGCATGTTCTTCGGCGGGCTTCCCGGGCTCGCCCTGGATCGCACGGGCGTCGCGCTGCTGGGTGCGGTCGCGCTGATTGTCGGCGGCGCGGTGACGCCTATCGAAGCGTGGGGCGCCGTCGACGTCTCGACCATCGGGCTGTTGTTCGGGCTGATGGTCGTCTCCGCGCAACTCCGCGCGGGGGGCTTCTACGCGTGGGTAACGCGGCGCATCGTCGCACTGACGTTGTCGCCGCGCGCTTTTCTCGCCGCAGTGATGGGCGCGTCGGCCGGCTTGTCCGCCGTACTGACCAACGACGTGATCTGTCTCGCGATGACGCCGATTCTCGTGGACGGCTGCGGGCGACGCGGGCTGAATCCCGTGCCGCATTTGCTCGGCCTCGCATGCGCAACAAATATCGGCTCGGCGCTGACGCTGATCGGCAATCCGCAGAACATGCTCATCGGGCAGTCACTCGGGCTGCACTTCGGCGGCTATATGCTCGAGGCGGCGCTCCCCGTGTTCGCGGGGATGATGATCGCGTGGGCGATCATCTGCTTCACGTATCGCGGCGCATGGCAGGGCGAAACCCGCCCGCCGCTTGACGTGGGGCCGCCGTTCAATCGTTGGCATACCGTGAAAGGACTCCTCATTGTTGTCACGGTCATGGCGCTTTTTCTGGCCGACGCCGCTGAACGAGAGGTAGTCGCGCTCGGCGCCGCGGCGCTCGTGCTCACGAGCAGAAAGTTGAGCTCGCGCGAGATGATAGGCCTCGTCGATTGGCATTTACTCGTTTTATTCGTTGGGCTTTTCGTGGTGAACGGCGCGCTCACCCCAACGGGCGCGATGGACGACGTGCTGAAATTCCTCGCGGACCGCGGGATCGATCTGGCAAATCCGTGGTGGCTTTTCGTCGGATCCGCCGTGCTGTCCAATATCGTGTCCAATGTTCCCGCGACCATGCTGCTATTGCCCACGGCGGATTTCCCGCACGGCGGCGCCATCCTCGCGTTGTCGAGCACGTTCGCGGGCAACATGTTCGTCGTGGGCAGCATCGCGAACATCATCGTCGTCGAGCAGGCGCGCCGCATGGGGATCGACATCACGTGGAAAGAGCACGCGCGGGTGGGGGTGCCGGTTAGCATATTGACGCTCGCGGCGGTGGGACTCTGGATCGCAATCGTGACTTAACTGGTACCTTAGTTGCCGCTCCGGTGTTCAACTCTGATAATAGTGAGTCTTGCCGATTCGTTTTGCCGAGGAGATCGAGGAACATGTTCATTCGTCAACCTAACGCACTTCTCCCCGCCGTGGCGCTGGTACTCGCGCTCTGCGGCCTGTCCGCGTCGTTTGCCGAGACCAGCGACGTACGCGGTTTCCCTGAGCTACAACGGCGCGCCGTGACCTTTTGGAGCGACGGCACGCGCCTTGCCGGCGACCTCACGTATCCCAAGGAAATCAAAGAAGGCGAGAAACTGCCGGCCATCGTTCTGTGCCACGGTTGGGGCGGCGTCAAGCAACACCTCAACGGACAAATTGCACCGAGCTTCGCGAAAGAAGGCTACGTGGTTTTTGCGTTCGACTACCGCGGCTGGGGCGAAAGTGACAGCCGGCTCGTCATCGAAGATGCAATGCCCAAGCCCGACGCGGAGGGTTTCGTCAGCGTGAAGGCGCGCGCCATCCGCGAATTGGTCGATCCGCTCGATCAGCAGGAAGACATCGACGCGGCCATCACGTTTATCGAAGGCGAAGCGATGGTCGACGAGAACCGCATCGGCATTTGGGGCTCCAGCTACGGCGGCGGCCACGTGATTTGGCGCGCGGCGCACGACAAGCGCGTCAAGTGCGTCGTGGCGCAAGTGGGCGCGATGGATCAACGCGGCGGGCTGAAAGGCGAATACGCGACGCTCGACGAAGCGATCGCCAATTTACACAAGGAGAAGATCAAGCGCGTGCGCGGCGAACTTTCGCCGGTCCCGCTGGGCGCTGAAAAACCGGAAGGTTTGCGCGGGGATCCCTACTACGAACGGTTTGCCGATTTCTCGCCGGTCGATTTCACCGACCAGATTACCGCGCCGTGCCTCATCATCGACGCCGAGCTCGAGCACTACTTCGACAACGCGGAGCACGGCGGCCGCGTGGCGAAACAACTCGAAGGCCGCGTACCGGTCGAGTACCACCTGCTCAAGGGTAAACAGCACTACGACGTGTATAGCGGCCCGACTTTGAAAGAGGTTCTCGCGATTGAGATTCCGTGGTACAACAAGCACCTCAAGGGACAGAAATAATCGGCAGCCCGCTCGATTACTCCACGGGGCGAATCGCAATGTTGCGGTACTGCACCGCGCCATGATCGCCCTGTAGATAAATCGGACCAGGGCGAAACTCGTCCGACCACAACGCGCCGCCTGTGCAACCCAGCAGCGGCGCGTTGTCGATTATGGTCGTGCCGTTGAGCTTCACCGTGATGTGCCGGTCGACCAGCGTCATGTCCATCGTCTGCCACTCGCCGGCCGGTTTCTCCGCTGCCGCGCTCGGCGTGATGCGGCTATAAATCGCGCCCATGTTGTGCGAATCAAGCGGCTTACCGTAACTGTCGAGCACCTGCACTTCGTAAATGCCGCGGAGGTAGACGCCGCTGTTGCTGCCCTTCGGCACCAGAATGTCCATCGTCAGATTGAAGTCTTCGAACTCTTCCTTCGTGCGCAAATTTCCGTAGCTGATTCCCGGATGCTCCGCGGGAATGTCGTTGATCAGCACGCCGCCGTCAATCCGCCACGCGCTCTTTTGCTTTTCGTTGGTGAGCGTCCAATCCGCGAGACCGTTCGCGAGCAAATCTTTCGCCTCGCCGAATTTCACTTTGGATAGGTCTGGCTTTGCGGGCAGATCGGGAATGCGTTTGCCGCTGAATTCGCTTTCGCTTGCGCCGAGGCCGTTGCTGTTGCCGCGATAGCGCTCGGCCTCGATTTTGTCACCGTCAACTTCGAACTCGAGCGTTTCAACGAACTGATGCGTGCGCACGACCTTGCCAGCGGCGTCTTTGCGCTCGACCTTGTTGAGGCGCGTGACGTAGAGCGTGTCGCCATCGACCCACACGCTATCGACCGGCACGACACTGCCGCCGCCCCACAGGATCGAGGCGTCGAGGTAGCCGTCCTGCTGCGTCACGCCGAGCCAACCCGCCCCGCCGCCGGGAATCGTGAGCGCCCAACTTCCCACGAACTGATCGGCTTTCTGTCCCAACGCGATCGGACTGGACATGAGC
>JBGTJY010000777.1:0-1686 GCA_041744855.1 Candidatus Hydrogenedentales bacterium | reverse complement strand
CAGCGGCGAAGTCACGGCCGCCGACCTTACGGCGATGCCGCACCTGCTCGTTGCGGGCGCGACCGGCGCGGGCAAGACGGTCTGTGTGAAGACGGTACTCGCGAGCTTGCTCTTCATGAAGTCGCCCGACGAATTGCAGCTCATCCTCATCGACCCGAAAATGGTCGAGCTTTCGATCTTCAACGAAATCCCGCACCTCATCACGCCTGTCGTGATCGATCCGAAGAAAGCGGCCACGGCGTTGAACTGGCTGATCACGGAAATGCAGGAGCGTTACCGCCTCTTCGCGGAGCTACGCGTCCGCAATATCGAAATCTACAACCAGAGCGTCGAGAACGGCGAGATTGAAGTCGAGCGTGAAGAAAACGTCGCCGCCGAAAACGTTTCCGTCATCCGCAAGCTGCCCTATATCGTCTGCATCATCGACGAGCTTGCCGACCTGATGATGATCGCCCGCGCCGAAGTCGAAGACGCCATCGCGCGCCTCGCCCAACTCGCACGCGCCGTGGGCATCCACCTCATCATCGCCACGCAACGCCCGTCGGTCGACGTGTTGACCGGCGTAATCAAGGCCAACTTCCCCGCGCGGGTTTCGTTCCAGGTTTCCTCGCGCGTCGATTCCCGCTGTATCCTCGACGAAATCGGCGCGGAACGCTTGATTGGCCGAGGCGATCTCCTGTATTTACCCGCGGGCCAGAGCAAACCCACGCGCATTCAAGGCGCATTCGTCAGCGACGACGAAATGAACCGCCTCATCTCTTACCTCAAGACGCAAGCCCCCCCGCAGTATCGCGACGAAATCGAAAACTTCGGCAAGAAGAAAGAAGCCGGCGAAGAGATCGACGACGACCACGACGACCTCTTGGACGATGCAGTGCGCGTCGTCGTCGAAACGAATCAAGCCTCGATATCCATGGTGCAGCGCAAGTTGCGCGTCGGATACACGCGCGCCGCCCGCTTAATTGATATGATGGAACGCAGGGGGATCGTTGGACCGCACGTCGGGAGCAAAGCGAGAGAGATTCTCGTCCGCGGCGCCAGCGATAATGACGAGGTAGCATGAGTTCAATGACGTTCCCGGGGGAAGTCCTGCAGCGCAGGCGCGAGGAGCTCGGCCTCACGGTCGAGGACGTGTATCGCAAGCTCCGCGTGCCGTGCGAGTGTGTCGAGGCGTTTGAAAGCGGCCGCCTCGATCGCCTGCCCGTCGATACCTATGCCGTGGGTTTTCTGAACACCTACTGCGAATTCCTGCAGATCGATCCCGAGCCATGGCTCGATGCCCTGCGCGCCAAAGCCATCGCGCCCGAAAAGTTCGGCCCGCGCGCGAGCGGACGTTCGCTCGTCCGGCGAAATCCATGGTTGCGCGAAGTGTTCGCGTGGGGAGCCGTCTGCGCCGTGCTTGCGCTGAGTTGGCTGGCATACGCCGTCGTCGTCCAACCAGCAGCGGACCAATCGGTCAACGGCGTCCAGGCCGAAACCGTCGAGTTGGAAGCGCCGGACCTCTACCCCACCAACCGCTAATTCGCCCAACTCGCAGCGTTACGGCAAAGTCGGTACAATAAATTTAGGCGGCTACCTCGCTGCCTCGCAGTCGCCGGGTTCGATTGCGGATCGTGGTCCCAGCGACCACTTCTAACAGGGTCTGCCGTGAGACAGCATATTGCTGAAGAGGAAGCGTGTCCGGGC
>JBGTJY010000776.1:0-3525 GCA_041744855.1 Candidatus Hydrogenedentales bacterium | reverse complement strand
ATGATTTCGTGCGGCTTGCTGATTGTCGGTTTTTTCGCGATGGACGGGATGCGGTATCTCCTGAAGTTTCAGTACGAACTCACGCAACGCGAAGACCTCAAAATAAACCTCTTTGCCGAGCGGGGACGCGACGCGTTGTATGAGGCTTCTCGACTCGAACACGTCCAACGCGCGGAGCCGGTGCTGCAGTATCCGTTTGAAATCCGCAGCGACTGGCGCAAGAAGGATATCCTCGTCATCGGACTGGACCGCGAATCGCAATTGCAACACCTGATGGACTACCGCGAGCAGGCCGTCGATATTGGCGAGCACGGACTCGTGTTGTCCGAACGGCTTGCGCGCGACATGCGGGTCGGCCTGGGCGATGTTGTCGTATTGAAACCGTTGATGGGCCGCGTGACGGACGAGCGGACAGCGCCGGTATCGAAAATCGTGAAGCAGTATTTCGGCGCGTCCGCGTATATGAATATCGAGGCGTTGAGCGCGGTGCTGGGCGAAGCCTACGCGATGAACGCCGTGCTGCTGAAGCTCGAGCCGGGGACGGCGCGGCAAGTGAACGAGAATTTGCGAGACTATCCCGCCGTGGCCGCCGTCGAAATCAAGGAGGACGCGCGAAAGAGCGTGGAGGCGACGCTCGCGGAGAGCATGTCGATCATGAGCGTCGTCGTCACGGTATTCGCCGGCGTGATTTCGTTCGCAGTCATCTACAACGTGACGATGGTTTCGCTGAGCGAGCGGCAACGAGAGCTCGCATCGCTGCGCGTGCTCGGATTCACGCCGCAGGAAGTCGGACGGATTCTGTATTATGAGAACTTCGTGACGGGCGCAGTGGGGTTGGTGCTCGGGTTGCCATTCGGCTATGCGATTTGCGCCGGTTTAGTCAAGGCCTTCGACACGGAACTGTACCGACTGCCGCTCCACATTGAACCTAAGTCCGCGTTTATTTCCGTCGCCGTTTCTTGTGTCTTTATTGCGTTCGCGAATTTCGCCGTGCGCAACAAGATTTTCCGGCTGGACATGGTTGAGGTGTTGAAAGAACGCGAATAATTGGCTTAACGAAAGAACGGGCGACGTAAATGAAATGGTTGAGACCAAGGACGTTCGTTTGGGCTGCGATAGCCGCGGCTATCGTGGCCAGCGCGTTCGTCGGCCTCCGCGGGCCAACGATTCCAGTTGAAGTGGGCCAGCCGACGCGGCAGACGATTCGCGAGTACATCGCCGAAGATGGCCGCACACGGCTCGCGCAAACGTACATGGTCGACATGCCGGTGTCGGGCACGGTCGAACGCATCGAATTGGAAGTCGGCGACGTCGTCAACGAGGGCGACCTCATCGTGCGGGTCGATCCGTATCCGATCGAGCAGAAGATTCGCGAACTGGAAGCGATGGTGGCGCAGGCCCGCGCGCGCGTTGTCGGCGTGGATGTCGCCAAGCCGAAATCGGAAGACATCGAATCGGCCGCGGTCCGCATCACGGAGGTGCAGGATTCATTGAACATAGCGCGCAGGCAACGTTCGGTGGTCGAGTTCGATCGGGGTCAGGCCGAACGCGATTTCGAACGCGCAAAAAAATTGATCGCCGATGGCGTCGTTAGCCAGTCGTTCTACGACGAAGCGGAAGTGCGCTACCTGGGTTTGGTCGAACAGGAAAAACGCGCTGCGCTCGAGGAGGATTCCGCGACGAAGGCGCTACGACTGGCGGAGCTGGCGCTCGAGCGGCTCAAAGGATCGATCGACGACAACGAATACCAGCGAGTCGAGCATGAAGGCCAGATCGAAGCGCTACAGGCGCAATTGGCAATGTTGCGGAACGATCTAGAGAAAACCGAAGTACGCGCGCCCGTGACCGGGCCGGTCATCGAAAAGCTGATCGAGAATCGGCGCGTGCTGGCCGCGGGCACGCCGTTGATCGAAATCGGCGATCTGCGATCGATCGAGATCGAGTGCGACGTGTTGTCCGAGGAAATCACCGCGGTGCGCGTCGGGCAGGGCGCGGAGATCGGCGGAAAGGCGCTCGCGGGTCAGATGATTCAAGGTCAAGTCAGCCGCATCTATCCCGCGGGTTTCATGAAAGTATCGGCGCTCGGCGTCGAGCAGCAGCGCGTCAAGACGATTCTCTCGTTCGATAATTCGACGGCGAATTTGCGGCCGGGGACGAGCGTCGATGTGCGCATTATCACCGCGGAGTCGAAGGATACGTTGACCGTGCCCGACCGCGCGGTGTTCCGGCAGGAGGGCATGTGGTCGATATTCGTCGTGCGCGGGGGCCGCGCCGAATTGCGTGAAGTCGAAGTGGGATTACGCAACGACGAGTGGGCGGAGATCCTGTCGGGGATCGCGGAAGGCGACGCGATTGTGACGGAGCCGAAGAATGAGTTAGTGGACGGGGCTCGGATAGCGCGCTTGTAGATAAACGTGGTACGGGCTTCCAGCCCGTTACCTCGTTCCCAAATTTCCCCAGCCTCGTTACCAAATTTCCATTTGGGAACGCACTTGAAATCGAAACTCCAGTTTCGAGTCCGTGGACCCGTCGATGCATTGCGAGTCGTCGGAGAGAGGCAAGCAGAGCTTTTGGTGCAAGCGCGTTCCCGAATAGAAATTCGGGAACGAGATCGAAGTCGGGAACGAGATCGATGTCGGGAACGAGGTCACGGGCTGGAAGCCCGTGCTACGCTTGAGTAGCGCTCCGTAGATCGAGGCATTTCATACTCCGCTCGTTGCGGATATACAGCAGGCCGTGGGATAGGATGGGCGGGGTCCACACGGGATAGCGAAGGACGCGCGCGCGGGCCTTTTCCTTGTAGCCTTCGGTCGTGACCTCGACCAGCGCGAGATCGCCGCGCTCGCCGATCGCGATCAGGTGGCCGTCGGCCATGACGAACGCGGCGCGGCCGAGGCCTTTGTCGGCAGTCCACACGATTTTCCCGGTCATGAATTCGATGCAACGGAAATTCGAGCCCATTTCGTGGCGGCCGTCCATGCCGTAGAGATAGCCGTCGTGATAGATGCTCGTGGCCCAATGGTTTTGCATCGCATCCAGATCTTTCCAAATTTCCTTGAGTCCGTCGGGGCTGAGTTGCAACGCCACGGCGCCGACTTCGTAGGTCGCGGAGAGAAAGACGATGTCGCCGACCAACACGGGCGTCGCGGCGATCGCCGATTCGAAAATCTTCGATCGGAATGGATAGCGATACCGTTCTTTGCCGGTCTTCGGTCCGACGACGAGTAGTCCGTCGGCCGTGTGGAAAATCGCGAGGCGCTCTCCATGGACAGTCTCCACGATCGGCGTCGAGTAACTCGCTTCGTCGTTGCTGGTTTTCCAAACCGTCTCGCCGGTCGCCGTGTTGAACGCAACGACGCCCGCGCCTTTGCCCCCGACATTCAGCAGGACCAATTCTTCCTCGATCACAGGCGCGGTGCCGGCGCCGAAAAACCCCTGCGGGACCTCGTACTCATCTTTCACGCGGCGCTGCCACACGCGTTCGCCCGAATTGAAATCGACGCAGGTGAGGACGCCTTCCGCGCC
>JBGTJY010000775.1:0-3234 GCA_041744855.1 Candidatus Hydrogenedentales bacterium | reverse complement strand
AGGCCTGCACCTCGCCGATGGTATGCCCGGCCTCGAGCGGCGCCCGCACCTCCTCCGGCGTAAGTGCATCGAGGGTCACGCGGTCGAACTCTCCCCCGATCGTCGTCACCCAAAGGTCCGCATCAGCCGCGGCTTCCACCGTCCGCAGAGAACTGTTGCGAACCGGCACCGCAATCCCGATCGGCTGGCCCTTGGCAACCACCTTACGGCGCTGCACCCGCTCGAAGCCGTAGCTGAACACCTCTTCAGCGAGGTTGAAGCGCTGGTAATTGCTCGGATGGCCCATAATAACGACGATGAGCCGCACGTCGTTGCGCACGGCCGTCGCCGTCACGCAAAACCCCGCCGCCCGGATATACCCCGTCTTCATGCCGTCGCAATCGACCATCCTCCACAGGAGCTTGTTCGTGTTGTAGAGCACCGCGCCCCGGAAGCGAAATTCCTTCGTCGTAGTCCATTGATGGATGATCGGGTGCGTCAAATTCTCGCGCGCCAACAGCACCATGTCGTGCGCGGTCGTTCGATCCGGCTGCTCGCCTTCCGACGGCGGGAGCCCGTGGACGCTGTTGAATTCCGTCGAGAGCATCCCAAGCTCGCGCGCCCGTTCGTTCGCACGCGCGAGATAGGCCGCCTTGCTCCCCCAAAGCCCCTCGGCCACGCAAGCCGCCGCGTCGTTCGCCGATTTCACCGCGACTGCATGCATCAAATCGCCGAGCGAATGCGTCTCGCCAGCCTTCAGATATACCTGCGAACCGCCCACCGATTCCGCGTAGGCCGTAGCCGTCACAGGCTGGGACAGGTCCCACGAACCGGCATCTAAGCCTTCGGACACCAGCAACATCAGCATCATCTTGACCATGCTGGCCGGGGGGCGCTCGACGCCGGCGTTCTCCTCGTAAACCGTCCGCCCCGAATCCGCCTCGACGCACAAGACGCTTACCGCATCAGGCACTTCGAGCGCGGCCCCAGCGTCGCCGATGAACGACGCTACCCCAATCAGCACCAACGGCAGCAGCGCCAACGGCACCCGATACAGTGAAATCATTGCCGAATCCCCCACGGCTCCCTCAACGATTCAAGACACACGCGAGCGCGCGCCCCCGAGAAGTATAAACTATTGACGCCCGCGAATTCTCGCAATTCCGTTCTTCTTGTAGTGCAGGCTTCCAGCCTGCGCTCGGCGCCCCGGTAAACGGACGGCCTACGCACTTATGTCACCACCAATTGAAACTCTACGGAGCGGTCACCCGTATTCAACATCCGGCACCTCGCGAAGCAACAACTGTCCGCTCGCGCCACCCCCAGGTCCGTGCTTGCGCGCCTTTTTGAACGTCGCGTTTACGCCCGTGGCGGACGGCATGTCGAGCCGCGCTCCCTTCAGCAATTCGGCGATCGTGAGGAGTTGTATCTTTGGATGCTTTCCCCAGGGCGACTCGTAACTTCCCGCGCTCGCCGCTTCGGCGCGCATGGGTTGAGTCGTAGCGTGCATCGAGATGACCGCGCCCATCTGCGCCCCTTCCCGTTCCACGACGGTGATCAACTCGCGGACATCTTTGACCGTCGTCTTTCCACCCTTCACCGAAAAGATGACACGCTTCGTCTTGCCGCCGCTTTCATCGTGAAAGTACAGATCGCCGTCGATCCCGCGATCCGCGCCCTTCTTCACTTCGGCTGGCCGCGCATGAACAAGACCCAACGCCCACAATTGGAACTGGTAGGGGTCTTGCTCCGCCAAGACGCGCGCATCGGTCGCCGACGTGGGTTCCCCGATCACGTCGTACAATTGATCGATTTCTCCGCCGAAAGAGTCATGAAGCCGATGGCGAATCAGGTTGATCGCGAGATGCGTAATGTCAATGCCGATCCAACGCCGACCGAGTTTCTCCGCCGCGTCAATCGTAGTGCCGCAGCCGCAAAAAGGATCGAGCACGAGGTCGCCCGCATCCGAACTCATCCTGATAATTCGTTCGACCAACGGCAACGGCTTTTGAGTCGGATAACCCAAGCGCTCCGCGGCCTGCGAGTTGATGGGCGGAATATCCGTCCAGATGTCGTCCAAGGGCTTGCCGCGTTGCTCGTCGATATATCGTTTTAGATTCGGTACCGCGCCCGGCTTCGTTTGAACAATAAGGCCGTCCTCCAAGGCCTGTTTCATTCGAGGTTCGGTCCAACGCCACACCTTCGTAACGCCCATAAATTCGTACTTCAAATGCGGACGATTGGGATTGGGATTGATCAAATTGTCGAGCCTATAAAGTCTTCCATCGGAGTCCCGATGCCGATATTTCCGCCTCGTTTTCTCATCCAAATTCTGCAAATCATACGGCCGATAAATGGCCTCTTCGTTCCATTTCGCTTGATCGGATTTCTGCGACGAAAGAATCACGTCATGATTCGTCGGCAGCTTTCGCTTCATCAGCGACTTGGAGGTGGTCCGCTTCCAAATGATCTCGTTCCGAAAGTTTCGTGCATCGAATACCGCATCCAGTAAGAGCTTCAAATAATGACTCGCCGTTGGATCGCAGTGCAGATAAATCGACCCCGTCGATTTCAATACACGATGCAACTCCCGGATTCGCGGCGCCATCATCGAAAGATACGCCAACATATCCGACGGGCCGAGAAGTTTCCGAAACGCCTGCAAACCCTCCGATAGGCGGCACCCCATCTCGACGGTTTCTTCGTACGCACGCACGGCGCGCTCGTCCCACCGCCACGTGTCTTCGAACGCCCTTATCTGAGAAGCGGCCGCCGCCCCGTCGTGTTCCTTGAAAAGGACGTTATAGCTCGCGTTGGAGTTAAACGGCGGGTCCAAATAGACAAGGTCGACCGATTCGTCCGCGATGTACTCGCGAAGAACGAAGAGATTGTCCCCGTAGTAGAGCCGGTTGCGTTCAGCCATGGCAGCATCTATTGTGCGTATTGTTGCGCGGCAGGGCAAGACAACGCGACGCTCTGTAGTCCCCGCCGCCTTTGCGCCGCCGAAATCGAACTATACGGAGAGAATTCTCATGAAGAAGCACATGCACCCAGGGCGCCATTACTGCCTGATCAGCGCACTCATCGGACTTGCGCTGTGCTCGCCGCGAGCCTTCGCAGCCGAGTTGACAGCAGGCGTTGCCAAAGGCGTCATCACCAACACCGAGCCAATGGTAATGGTCAACGGCAACACCTCCGAAGGTACGCTCAAAGATATTCACGCGCGCGTGCTCACGCTGTCCGATGGCAACAGGC
>JBGTJY010000774.1:0-1586 GCA_041744855.1 Candidatus Hydrogenedentales bacterium | reverse complement strand
CACGGTCACCGTGAGGGCAGGTCCGCCGCCGAACGGGTTGCGCGGGCGGCCTCGACCTTCAGGCGTCCGCGAATGAATTTTGCGGCAGGAACGGTTCTAAATTGGCGTTTCATTGCAAAATGATTACAGAAAACATAAAATCCGCCATCCTTTGATTTGTAATCGTCGGCCAATCATGGTGCAGGTGCATTGAACCAAATCATTTCTCCGTCGCGCCCATTCGGGACCAGCGACGTGCCGAAGGCGGCCTCCCGGTTTGCGGCTCTTCGACACCAGATCGCCTCGCCCGCGCTCTCCTTCCTGATGGAAGCGCACAATGGCTTCTCGGCGAAAATCGTGGAGGAGGCGGGCTTCGAGGGGATCTGGGCGTCGGGCCTCACCATCTCGGCCAGCCTCGGCCTGCGCGACAGCAACGAGGCGTCCTGGACCCAGGTCATGGACGTCCTCGAGTATATGTCCGACGCGTCAAATCTGCCGATCTTGGTCGATGGCGACACCGGTCACGGCAACTTCAACAACGTCCGCCGTTTCGTGCGCAAGCTCTGCGAGCGCAAGATTGCCGGCGTCTGCATCGAGGACAAGCTGTTCCCCAAGACGAACTCGTTCATCGGCGAGGACCAGCCGCTCGCGGACGTGGACGAGTTCTGCGGCCGCATCAAGGCCGGAAAGGACAGCCAGACCGACGATGACTTCACCATCATTGCCCGCGTCGAAGCGCTCATCTCCGGGCGGGGGATGGAAGAGGCGTTGCGGCGCGCGGAGGCCTACCACGCGGCCGGGGCCGATGCGATTCTCATCCATTCGAAGAAGTCGGACGCCGGCGAGATCTTGGTCTTTGCCGAACGCTGGGGCGGGCGCGCGCCGTTGGTGATCGTGCCGACCATGTATTATGCCACGCCGACCGATCTGTTCAGGCAGGCCGGCATCTCGACCATTATCTGGGCCAACCACCTCCTGCGTTCGTCCCTGACGGTCATGCGTAAGACGGCGCGCCGCGTTCGCGAAGGCCAGTCGCTGATCGAGGTCGAGGATCGGATTGCCAGCGTGAAGGAAATCTTCCGCCTCGTGGGCAATGCCGAGTTGGAGGAGGCGGAGAGGCGGTATCTGCCCGAGAAGCCGACCGCCAAGGCGGTCGTGCTCGCCGCTTCGCGCGGCGACCTTGGCGAGATCACGCGCGACCAGCCCAAATGCCTCGTGGACATCCGCGGGGTCAGCTTGCTCCAGCGCCTCGTTTCGACATTGCGCGCGGGCGGCGCCCGCGACGTGACCGTCGTGCGCGGCTATCGCAAGGAAGCGGTTTCGTTGAAGGGCGTGCGCACCGTCGACAACGATCGCTATGGCGAAACGGGCGAAGTCTTCTCCCTCGCCGCCGCCCGCGAGCACCTCCACGGCGACACGGTGTTGTCCTACGGAGACGTTCTCTTCCGCTCCTACATCCTCGATAGCCTGATGACCTCCAAGTCCGACGTGGTCCTGGCGGTCGACGCGCTGCGCCAACATGCGCGCTGCAATGCCGCGAAGCGCGACTTGGTCGTTGCCGACCGGCCCTATTCCGGCGATTACCTCGACGACTTGCCCGTACGACT
>JBGTJY010000773.1:0-12879 GCA_041744855.1 Candidatus Hydrogenedentales bacterium | reverse complement strand
GATGCCGATCGTGAGCGCGATCGCGCCCCCGAGCGTCGCCTGCGGACTCTCAGCCGCAACGGCGCCAAACGCGACGCCGATCGCGAGGCCCTCGGGTATGTTGTGAAGCGTACTCGCCGAGACGAGCAACGTGGACCTGCGCCACGAGGTCTTAAGACCCTCAGCCTCTTCACTCGCGAACCCCGGATGGAGATGCGGCAAAATCTTGTCCGCCGTCCACAAGAACAATCCGCCTAAGAGAAAGCCGATTGTCGCGGGCATCCATGGGATGACGCCCATCTCCTCGCCCAGCTCAATCGCCGGCGCGAGCAGCGACCAGAAGCTCGCCGCAATCATCACGCCCGCCGCCATGCCGAGCATGCCGTCGAGCAATTTCTGGTTCATCACCTTCGCGAAAAACACCAGCGACGCCCCGAGCGCGGTGACACCCCACGTGAAACACGTCGCGAGCACCGCCTGCACAACGGGATGCAATCCCTCAAACGCGTCGGTCATCGCTCGACATTCAGCGGCACGTCGCGTTGCGCCGATTTTTTCCGGTATGATCTAAACACATCCATGCGCTCCTCGTCTCCTTCCCTCGCCTTTACCGGCCGCTTTCGAATGCCATCCGGGATTATAAGCAGATCCATTGCGGCGATTCTCTGTTGCATCGCGACAGCTCTCGCCTCCGCGCAGACATTCCTGCCGCCGCCGGAGACTTTCGAGTCGATGGCCGCGCGCTCGTTTCCGTCCGACCTCGCGCTGGTTTCACCGGCCAATCCCTGGGGCGAACGGCTCGCGTTTCCGAATCCGCTCCCGAGCGACTTCGCCGATCGCGTCGTGCTCGCGGCGCAGGTCTATGCTGCGCAGGCGATTCGCTTCGACGGATACTTCGGCAGCAGCGACGACGGCAAACATTATCCCGCGGCGGCCGATGGTCTCGATGCCGCGTACTACGGCCGGGCCGAGACGAGCGACTACGGCGTGCGGCGAGACGGCGTCGCGGATGACCTGACCGAGCGCGTGTGGATTTGCATCGATCTGCTCGTGCATGCGTACACGCTCGCGGGTTTTCCCCTACGCGAGGCGATGCTGCAAGACTACGCCGAGAACGAGGGACTCTACACGCTCGACGGCGGATTCCCCGAAAACCGGCCGACCTCGCACCACTTCTTCCGCCGCGTGCGCAATGTGGTGCTCTACCTCCAGCGGCATCACGTGTATTCCGAGCAGCGCATCACGAAGGAACAGTATCGCGACCCGGCATTCCGTCCCGCGCAAACGTTCCAACCCGGCGACATGATCTTCTTCGGCCATTACGGCGATGAGAACGGGCAGAAAGGCTGGTGGCGTCCGCAACACACGGGCATCGTCGCGACGGTCGACGACCGCGGCCTGCCAATCCAAATCTACAACCTCCGCGTGTCGCAAGACATGCTCGACGAATACGACGGCGAGATCAATCAAACGCGTCCCATCGGCGGAAAAGACGTCTTCTTCAAACGCTTCAGCGACCGCTACCCCATCATCGGCTACGCGCGACTCAATCTGTCCACCGATGCCCCGGGAGGGACGCGGTCTAACGTCCCTTGGAACGCCGCGTCCGAGCTTGGAGTAGACCTCCTTTCCCCATAACGCGGGAATATACGCAAGGGAAGAGCGCTTTCTCGCGGAAGTTCGAAATCACTTACGCGACGCTCTACTGACTGCAGCGGCCAAGGCCTGCAAAAGGCCCGCGCTCATCGCTAAGCCGCCCCGCGCCCCTGCACAACTGCACGGAACGTTCGCAACAGGATCACGAAATCGCCGTACAGCGACCACGTGTCGATGTACTTGAGATCTAGCTCGACCCACTCGCTGAATCCTACATCGCTACGGCCGCTGACCTGCCACAGTCCGGTCATGCCAGGTTTCACGCTGAGGCGCCGGCGCTGGTTCCAGGTGTACTGCACGACTTCCGACGCGATCGGCGGCCGCGGTCCAACGAGGCTCATTTGCCCGAGCCACACATTAAAGAGCTGAGGGAGTTCATCGACGCTGTATTTTCGGATGAACTTGCCCACGCGCGTCAGCCGAGGGTCGGCCTTGATTTTGAATACGGGACCATCCGCTTCGTTGAGCCCTTCGATTTCTTTTCTTCGCGCCTCGGCGTCGGGCACCATCGAACGGAATTTGATCATCTTGAATCGGCGCTGGTTCTGTCCTACGCGTTCCTGAAAGAAAAACACGGGGCCCGGGGAATCCAGCTTGATGATGATGCCGACAATCAGCAGCGGTATCGCCAAGATCGTCAACAGCACGGTCGATACGAAGAGGTCTACTGCGCGCTTTGCAGCCAACCGTGCGCGCTCCTCGGGAACCGCCGAGAGCGAAAGCAGGGGGATGTCCTCGACGTACATCAGCCGGTTCGTCGCGATACGCAGGGGGAACAAATCCGCGACCAGCTTGACGCGGATTTGGGCTGATTCGCATCGCTCGGCGATCTCTTGAATTTGCCCGTAGTTCGATCGAATGGGCAGCGCGATAAACACGTCGTTTGGACGCAGTTGCGTCAACTGCGCATCGAAATCCGCAATCGGGCCCAGATAGGGAATTTTAAATTGTTGCGCAACGCGTCGGCCCCGCGTTTCGTCATCGTCTAGCAGGCCGGCGACTCGATAGCCAAGGTAGTCGCGCGTGGTAATCGTCTGGAGCAAACGTTCGCTGCGTTCATTCGCGCCGACAACGATCGCCTGCCGGGCGGTGAGCCCGCGCATACGTACGCCCCAAATGCCCAGGCGGGCCAGAACACGAAACCCAAGAACGCTGATGAACGTCCCAATACCGAATGCGAGCAGGAACTGACGGTTGCCGCCTTGGTTCGAGAAGAGGGCCATGATGACCGTGCTGACGATCAACGAAGCGGCGACGGCTTTCGTGACCAAAACGGCATAGGAAGGCAAGTCCTCGCCCTCGACGGCGCTGATCCCGTGATGGTCCAGCGACGAGCCGATCCACAGTACGCAGAAGACGACCAGATACGGCGAGAAAATGAACGCCTTTTCGGCGAACGTTAGCCGTGCTCCCGGATCGATAACATGAACTGCCACTGCATACGCAAGGAAAATGCAGCAACAATCCAGCGCCAGAAACAGCAATCGTTTCTTTAGGCTCTGTTGTGCTCCTTCCGACACCTCTTGCTCCCTCAGGCCCCGTGGGCCAACTACCGTTTACGCCGACGCGGAATCGCCTGCACTCTGAATGGGGCGCAGTCCACGCCACGGATCGGCGTGACTCATGTCACCCAACAGTATGTTCACCAATTGCGGCAATTCGTCCAGGCCGTTGCGCTGGAGTAAGCCGCCCATGCGTTGCAACGCGCTGGGCCTAGTGGCGGGCTTTGCCGCGGACTCCGGGCCATCTGCCGTGCCATCGGTTGACCACGTTCGGAACTTCAATAGCGAGACGACCTGTCCTCGCGGGGTTGCGTAATGCTCCCAGACAAAAATGGGCGATCGCGGCGACTGGAGTTTGAGCAAGAGGCTCACAATCAAAAAGACGGGGGACAATAGCGCCATCAAAATAATCGAGACGCTAATGTCAATCACGCGCGGCATGAAAGTGCGCGTTCCCAACTCTTCGAACGGCGATAAGGACAGCAGCGGTACTTCAACGATGCGCGTGAGCCCGCTCGTCGCGATTTTCAGCGGGAACAAATCGGCGAGCAAGCGCACGGGTACGCCGACGCCCTCGCACAAATGCGCGATGCTCTGAATCTTCTCGTAGCTCGAACGTATTGGCAAGGAGATATAAACGACGTCGACGACGTTGTTGGCGAGATACGGCTCGAGTTGCTGCACGTCGCCCAGATACGGGATTCCGTGGTGCTCAAGAATCGACGTGCGCGTAGGATCGTCATCCATGAACCCTACAATATTGAAACCATAGTGACGTTGAGAAAGGATGACGCTGGCCACTTTCGCCGAGCGCTCATTGGCGCCAATGACGAGGATGCGGCGGTAGCTGTAGCCTCTGCGGCGGAGTCCCCAGATGCTCAAGCGCATGGTCGTGCGCGCTAGCACCATGAAGACGAGCGCGAGGCCGATGAACGTGAACGTGAAATTCTTGTCGAGCGGCTGCCGGTGTAGGAGTGCGAGGATGAAAATGCTCATCACCATTGCGAGGAACAACGCTTTGGTGTACGCGAAGAGTTGCGGGATCAACGCATCGCCGCGCCGGGATACGAACAAGCGTTCGTCCGTCGCGTGGAAATACCACATTCCCAAAAGCACGGCGAGGTATTCGAAATGCGAGACGATATGGTCGTGAAGCGTGACGCCCCACGTGCGGGTGACGTAGGCGGTGAGATAAAACGCCGAAGCGATGCAGAGCGCGTCTACCAACGCGACGGCGGCGGTGAGCGCGATGCTATTGTCCCGGCGTTGAGGCACTACGGTTTATCCTCTGATCTTTGAGTGCGTGATGCGAAGGCCTGACAATTCCGGACCCTGCACCTCAAGACCCGAGACCCCAAGAACGGAAACACAGTATTATCGCTTATTCGTTCATCGTTCGTACAGTTTTTTCTTGACATCGCAAACCCCATCCCCGCTCGTTTTCGGAACTCCCGAGCGCGTCGATATAGCAAGAATCGTTCTCGTCATTGCTCGCCTGCTTTCCGCGCCCAAATTGTCCGCAAAATCCCCCAGATCGTCAGCGGATGCGGTCGTTGTGAAACATCCGCTCGCTCGACCGAGCGACACCTATGTTGTCCCAGATGAAGACGCTCGCTGGCCGAAATGTTATTTTCTGAAGAGATTCTTCATTTCCCATTAATGCTTCGAAAACAAACAATTGGGTAAAAGCCGGGGGACAAACGATTGACGACTCCCTGAAATATGCTGAGGTCGGTTGACGCCTTGTGACCGCCAATTCGAACGGAGTCCCTGATCGACGCGACGTAACCGGACTCACGTTTAGAATGATCGGCAAAGCGACCGAAGTTACTCACCGCTGACAAAAAGTTAACACTGGTGCTTGGAAGGTGACAGGTTTCTGCCCAATTCCCCCGCCAAGATTCTCCATTCCCGCCTACACTTTACCCGTGAATCCTGAAAAATGTCAAAACGTTCCAACCATGATCGATGATCCGCGGACGCGCTTAACCACAGGCTGCATCTGTGCTTAACTCGATCCCATGAGCGACGCAGCCACGGTTTTTGCGCCGGAAATGTGTAAAGAAATCCCTTTTTACTTAGCGTGCGGAAATTGGTTATAGTATTGGAGCGTGGAGCTATGCGGCGACGTCGCATGGAGGGGTACCTCTCGTCCGCTCCTGCTGGGGTGAATGAAAGCAGTTAGTGCCCGTGTTCATTCAATGCACATTGGGGTGCGGACGGGCGCGGGAGAGTGTTGAGTGGCGATGCGAGGGGTGGAGACGATCCACGACGCTATACCAAAGGTCTTGATCGTCGAGGACTCCGATCAGCAAAGGGCCGCCCTGTCGCAATTGATCGCCCGCCTTGGGTATCAGTCAACGAGTACGGCAAGTTGCGCCGAAAGCCGCGCCGCGCTCTCGGCCGGCCGGTTTGCGTGTTGCTTCATCGATGTGGGCCTGCCGGACGGCCGCGGCGTCGATCTCCTGGATGAATTTCGCGCCGCCGATTCCGCCATGGTGCCGGTGATGCTCACCGCGGAACAGAACACCGATGTCGTGATCGAGGCGATGCGCGGCGGCGCATTCGATTACCTCATCAAGCCGATCGATCTGATGTTCCTGCGCGCTGCGCTGACGCGGGCCATGGCGCATCACAACCTCCTGCGCGAACGCGCCGAATTGGTGGCGCTGCTCCGCAACGAGCGCGACCGGCTCAAGATCAAAATCGACGAAGCGACCGCGGACATCCGCACCTATGCGAAGTCGTGCGAGGCCGCGAATTCGCTCCTCCACGCGCTTCTCGAGATCACGCAACTCTCCGAGCACAACCAGTCCGACGAAATGCTCCTCGGCGCGGTCGCAAAAAAAATGAGCGAGCACGTTCCGCTTATGTGCGCCGCGGTGTGCGACTATCAACGCGATGAATTCGTCTCCGCGTCACGGCGCGAGGGTAAACGCTTCGAGACCATCCGCGCCCGCATGGAAACTTCGTCGCCCACGGCGAGCGCATTCGCGGCCTCCGAAGTAGACTTGCTGACGAGCTACTGGGTCGGACGGCACACCGGACTGGTCACCGAGACCTACAATGCCTTCGTCTATCCGCAATCGTCGGGCGGGCGCGTCCATTGCACGATTGCCTTTTATTTGGGCCGCGATTTCAATCCGGCCGGTGCTCAAGATGAATTCCTGGCCACGTGCGCGCATTTCGTTTCCTATGAGTACGAACGCCATCGGCTGATGGTGCACGCCGCGCAACAGGCAAGCCTGGGCAATATCGCGATCGAGTTGTCGCGGAGCTTCATGAAATCGCTCACGGCAATGCAGACCGCGTCGGACTTTGTCGCCGAGTCCGTGCAGTCGGAGGACGACCGCGAGGCACTGGGCATCGTGCGCCGCAACACCGAACTGTTGACCGATCAAATTCGCCAGTTCAACGATCTCGCCGCGCATCGAGAGGACAGTATCGAATCGATCGCGCTCGCCGAGTTCATCGAACAGACGCTGAATCTTCTTGCCGTTTCGATCGAGACGCGCGGCGTGAAAATTCGCACCGATTTCCAGACCGAGAGCGAGTGCGTTCTGTTGAATGGCTCTGCGCTGGCAAGGACGTTCCTGGACCTCATTTCGTGCGCCGTGCGCGCGGGCAAACGCGGCTCGTCGGTTGACATTGCCGTGTCTTCGCCGGACCCGGCGCATGTCGTCTGCTCTATCAATCACACGGTCGCGAGCGTGCCGTTGTTCGTGTCGACGGGACAAGACGATCGGCCGCGCGATTTCGGCTCGTATGCAAATCATCCGGCGTATGCGCTCGCGCAACGCACGGTCCAAAGTTGCGGCGGAAAACTCTCGCTCGAGAGTCTCGACACCGGCCGCAGCGTGTTTCGAATTCTCCTGCCGCGAGACGCCACCTCGACGGCCTGGGGCGACGGAAAACTCGCTTGAGCACTTCTGCCGCTGGAAAATTCGGCTTCACGCCGGCCGTACTCGGGGAACCCATGAGCGCGGGCCGCGTCCTCATTGTCGACACCGACCCGGGCGTTCGGTGGGTCCTTCAGAAGGGTCTGGCGAGGTCCGGTTACGACGTCACCGCCGCCGGTAGCGTGATCGAAGCGCTGACGATACTTGCCGAATCTCCGGCGTCCGTCGTCGTGCTCGAGGTTCTGCCCGAGGCAGGCCTCACCGTCGACGCAGTGAGCTCCCTCGCCGCGTCGCCTAACCCGCCTGCGTCTATCTGCGTTTCGGTCGATGCATCGCCGCGTACCGTGATGGAATGCATGCGCCGCGGCGCAATCGACTTTTTGCCGAAACCGTTCAGCCTCGCCGAAATGCGCGCCGCGGTTGGCCGCGCCGTCGATCGAGTCCGCGCGTCGGGGAGCCAGGCGCTCGGCGAAGATTCCAGCGCGCTCATTGGCGTTAGCCCCGCGATTCAAGACCTGCGGCAACTGATCCGTCAAGCCGCCAAAACCGATTTGAATTGCTTGATCCGTGGCCCGAGCGGCGTCGGTAAAGACGTCGTCGCTCGGGAAATTCACCGCCTTTCACACCGCCGCGACATGCCGTTTATCAAGGTGAATTGCACCGCGTTGCCCGAGAACCTTCTCGAAAGCGAACTCTTCGGCTATGAGAAGGGCGCATTCACGGGCGCGGATTCGTCGAAGCCCGGGCGATTTTCCCTCGCGCACAAAGGCATTATCTTCCTGGACGAAATCGGCGACATGCACCCGTATGTCCAGGCGAAAATATTGCAAGTCATCGAGCACAAAGAATTCACGAAACTCGGCGGGGGCGCGCCCGTGAAGGTCGACGTGCAGATCATCGCCGCGACGAACGCGAATTTGGAAGACAAAATCGAAGGCGGACAATTCCGCGACGATCTATTTTTCCGCCTCAACGAAGTCGTCGTGTGGGTGCCGGCGCTGGCCGATCGCCGCGAGGATATCCCCCACTTGGTGCGTCACTTTATCGGCAAGCACAATCATCAAGGCCAAAAACAACTCGACATTTCCCGCGCGCATCTCGAACAAATGCTGAATTTTCCGTGGCCCGGTAACGTGCGCGAATTGGAAAGCACGATCAAGCGCTGGCTCGCGCTCGGTACGAGCGCAGGCCTCGGCTCGCAGCCTGCCGCGGTGAATCGCGCGAGCGCGAACACCGAAACGCAGGAGAACGGCAACGCCGCTGCCGCAAACCACGCGCCGCCGCCTACACCCGAACATGTGCTTCGCGTCCTCGAGGAATGCCAGTGGAACCGGCGCAAGGCGGCCGAATCGCTCGGCATGAGTTATTCGGCGCTTCGCCGCGCTATCGAGAAAAATCAGCTCGACCAACGCCGCGGCCACTAGCGGGTTACTCTCGAATTCATTCGCAACGTCTCGCCTTTTCGTTGAATTCGCGCGCTATAGTCGGTTACCTTCGCCCTGCCGAGGCTCCGGCTGAGACCCCGGCTGCGGATTAGCCGCGGGGGTTCACCCGTCATGTTCTCGGAGCGTTACGCGCACCTGCGGCTGTTGCGGGCGCCGATGCTGCGGGAGCGCGATGAAGATGTGCCGGAGCACGTCGTGCAGTGCGTGTGGTACGACCAGTTGTTCGATGGCACGGCGCTCACCACGCAAGACGGACGCCGCGTGCGCGTCGTTTCGCCGGGGTGGTGGAACCGCTCCGAGGGACCGGACTTCAAGGGCGCGCAACTCGAGTTCAACGGACGCCTGCGCACGGGCGATGTCGAGATTCATCTCCGCCATGGCGATTGGCGCAATCACGGCCATCATTTCGATACGCGATACGACGAGGTGCTGCTCAACGTCGTGCTGCAAAGCGAGCCGCCGGACACTCCGATCGAGACTGCATCCGGACGCGCCGTCGCCGTGCTGTCACTCGCGCCCTATCTCGGCGAGGACATTCGGGCCATCGCCGATCGGCTTGCCGTCGAGGATTTCCCGTATCGCGTCGAAGGCACGTTGGGCCATTGCGCGGCGCTCGTCGAGGCCTACGGCTCGGACAACATGATGCGTCTTCTCGAGCTGGCCGGCGAGTGGCGCGTGCTCTTCAAGGCGCGCGCATTGCGCGAGCGCATGGACCGCGTCTCCGCCGATCAGGCGATTTACGAAGAAGTGCTCGCCGCGTGTGGGTTCAGTCACTTCAAGTATCACTTCCACGCCGTCGCGCGGCAATTGCCGTATGAGCGCGCGCGACAACTCGCACTCGAAGACGCGCTGCTACTCGAAGCGGCCTTCCTCCAACTCGCCGGGCTACTGCCCAACGAACTCCCCGAGGTGACTTCAGCAGCCCCGCATTTCGCCCGCCTGCGCGCGCTCCGACGCGACAAGTTATCCGGACTACGCCCCATGCCGCTCGAGTGGAAACGCGTGGGCGTTCGTCCTACGAATAATCCCGAGCGCCGATTCGCCGGCGCCGCGCGGTTTCTCGCACGGACGGCGAAGCGCGGCCTGGCGGAATCGCTCCATGACGTGTGGCAGACGGCCGAGACTACCTTGGCCCGTCGACAGGCCTTCGAGAAACTCTTCAGCGCGCCCGGGGGGTTCTGGGCGACCCAGTGCACGTGGACCGGGAAGCAACTGCAGAGGCCGGTGGCCATGATCGGCGGGGGCCGCGTCCGATCGATCATAGGCAATGTATTCATACCCGCGGCGCTCGCGATCGCACGTCAGAAGCGCGATCGGCTCTTCGAGGAACGGGTATTCGATTTCTACGCGAAACTCCCCTCGGAACCGGACAACCACATTCTCAACATCATGGCGCCGCGACTGTTCGGCCTGGAGGCGAAACCCAAACTGACGTTTCGCACGCAGCAAGGGCTGCTACAAATGCACCGCGACTGGTGCGAACCCAATCCCTCCTGCCGCAACTGCCGCGTCATCCAGATGCTCGATGCAAAGGGCGTACAAGTCGGCGAGATGCCGTTGCCGTCCGGAGCGCCATGAGTTTGATCGAATCGCTCGCACGCTGGAAGCCTGCACTACAAGACAACTCGTCGCCTTGTAGTGTAGCCATCCTGGTTGCGCCCCGGATCGTATATAATTAATTTAGGATTGCGCTCGATTTGGAGGAAATTTCCATGCGTCCATTTGTCACTATCGCGAGATCGCTCGTATTCGCCACCGCATTGGTCGGAACGTCGATCGCCGCGGATGCCCCCAAAGAGAAAAGCATATTCAAGACGGGACCCACCACCGCCGAGCTGAAGGCGAAAAACGTCGAGGGAGAAAATTGGGAAGGTCCACACGTCGCGGAGATCAAGTCTTTCGCCGATTGGGATCGCACTTTCGCCGCTTCGAACGACGAGCCCATCCTCATTTTCAAACACAGCACCGAGTGCCCGGTCAACGCCAAGGCCGCTTATCGCATCAACGCTTGGCTGCAGGCGAATGACGCCGGCGCGCCGAAGGTGGTTTTCGTGAAAGTGATCGAGTCGAAACCCGTGTCCGAGCGAATCGAAGAACAACTCGCCGTGGAGCACGAATCTCCGCAGATCATTCTCGTTCGCGATCAGAAGGCGGTCTGGAGTACTAGCCACGATGAAATTACCGCGGAAGCGATCCAGAATGCGCTCGCGCCTTCGGCCGAACCCAAAACCTCAGTCGAGCCGAAAATCTCAATCGAACCATAGCGCGACGGGCGATTGTGTTGGATAAGCTGGAACAGTTCTTTCAAAATCTTGACTTTAGTCCAAACTCTTCCGCAGGAACCCGTATGAAATCGATTGCCACCGTTGACGAGCTGCACGAAGTCGTTGCTGAATCGCATCAGCACCCGATACTGATTTACAAGCACAGCACTGCCTGTTCCATCGCTGCGCGCGCTGCCGTTCGACTCGACGAGTATCTCCACGCCGAGGACGCCGACGATTTGCCGCCCTGCTACCAGGTCAACGTGATCGAATCCCGCCCCGTGTCCAACGCAGTCGAGAAAGATCTCGATATCGCGCATGCTTCTCCGCAACTTATCCTGGTTCAAAACGGCGCGGCGGTTTGGAATACTTCGCACTCGAGCATCCGCGCGGAGAATATCGACAAGGCGTTGGCGGAGCACCTGACAGTCGATTGACGACTACCCGCGGGCGGGCCGAAAGGTTCGCACCCAGCGCCGCGCCTGGCCAAACATGGATCGCGGCAAGCTCCGTCCCCCGAACCGCACGGCGTTGTAGGACGCCAACACTTGCAGCGCGTCGTGGGCGTGGTCCCACGGTTCCTCCGCGATAGCGGCGCGGAGTTCGTCGGTAGTCTTGCCCGCGGACTCGATGCCGTTTTGTTCCAGGCGTTCACTCAACGCGCGGCGCAATCGCACGGCCCGCGCCTGATCCTCCGACAACATGCCGTACGCGCCGGCCCGCGGACGCCGCGTTTGCATCAGCTTCCGCGCCACGGCATAGAGAAGGAATCCCACAATCAGTAGCACGATCATCGCCGGCACTAGCGACACGAATCGGCCGAGTAGATTGGTCGGCGCCGTGGTCTCGGCCGTATTCGCGAGCGGGTTCCATCGGAACATGCCGCCCGCCGCGTCGCGCAACATTCCGATGCGATTCTCCGGCGAGAATCCGACGACGTTCTGATACCACACCATTTTTCCGGTCAATGCCAATTGCGAAACCGCGCGCTTAAACGCGCCGATCGAGAGCGCTTCGAAAGTCGCGGCGGGCGGGGACGGATCGAAGGGAATCCAACCGTAATCCGGAAAAAAGACCTCGACCCATACGTGCGCCATGTTCGCGGTGATCGTGTAGGCCTGATCGCTCGGGCTCCACGTGCCGCCGCGATAGCCGGTCACTACACGCGCGGGAATTCCTTCGCTGCGCGCCATGAGTGCGAGTGCGGACCCGAACAATTGGCAGTGTCCCGTGCGGACCTCGTTGATGAATCGATCCATCGGGTGATCGGAACCCAACTCCGGCACGTCGAGCGTGTACAAGAAATCCCGCCCGGAAAGCCAGGTTTCGAGCGCGGCCACTTTGTCGAAGGGCGTTGCCGCATCGCCGATGACGCGTTTCACCGTTGCGATGGTTTGCGGCAACAGATCGTGGTTGGTCATGGTGGCGAGGTCGCGCTCGCCCATGAACCGCGCGTAGTCCACCGAAGAGCCGCGCAGTTGTTCTGGCGACGCCTTGTAGACCTCGGAGTACGCGACGTACTGCAGCGGCTTGTCCGCGCGCAACGACGTCGTGATCGAAAAATCGTGCGCCTGGTCCCACCGAAACGTCACATCGTCTTGGCCCGGCTTCGGCGCGACGGCCCGCACCAGCGACAGCGCCGGCAGACCTTCTTCCGGCACGCGCGCGAGAAAAATGTCCTGCATCACTTCGCGGCCAAAGCCCAATTCCGATCGAAACGCGCCGCGGTCGGTGCCGTCCCACGCGAGTCGGCTCGAGAACCGGCTGAATTCCTTGGGAGTCACGGACGGTTTCGGCTGCGAGGTCAGGCCGCGCCGCGTCCAGCCCGTGCCCGTGTAAAAGTCCAGCGCCGAGCTGCGCCAAAACATTTCGCCGTCGAATTGGCCGTCTTTTTCGTCCGGAAACGACACGCGCATGACCGCCGTCGTATCGACGGTGATCGGGCCGCCGGTATCCAAATTGATCTCGTGGCTCAGCGCTGTCATCACCATGTCGGAATCGGCCGCGCCGAAAAGGCCCGCCTCAAGGCGCGGGCTCGAGAAAAACAAAACGGCCGTCAACGCAATCACGCCGCCCGCGCTCGCGAGGAGCCAGCCCGTCATCCGCACGGGCCGCGCCGCGCGGTGCGAAGCGA
>JBGTJY010000772.1:0-3370 GCA_041744855.1 Candidatus Hydrogenedentales bacterium | reverse complement strand
TCGTAATCGTAATCGACAGAATTGCGTAAGACACTAAAGTCTTTTGCAAGTTCGACTCGTCCCGGTAAAACCGATCATCTTGTACATCCCATAAATCGTGTCCAGAAGTCTCCAAGCAGCACTACGTCAACTCGCCCTCCTCAGTCTCGCGCTCACCCTATCCTGCAACTCCCCGAACGAACCCAGCGAAACCACCGCCGCGACTCCTAGCCTCCGCTCCGGTCCCATCGTCCGCCTAGTCTTCGAGGACGAATCCGGCAAGCCCCGCGAAGACCAACTCGTCCACGTAGCCCGGCAGTATCACCGCTCCTCAAACCCAACACCGGCGCGCTTCTCCGCCCAGAAACTTCCGGTAGGCGACGATAGCTGCATCGCGCTCGGCGATGTAGTCGATCTCGACGCGCTGAGCGCCGACGCGGTCGGCGTAGTCTTCGCGTTCCACGATCCCATATACGGACCCGCCTTCACGCTTGTCCCCTTTCCCGACGGCAAGTCCGCCCCCAATCTCGCCGCTACCCGCGTAAACGTCCTGCCCAAACACATGCAAGTGCTCCGCGGACGCATGATCGATCGCATCGATACTTGGGCCCGCGAGGTCGGTCCGCTGCCGAACGAACACCGCACCGTGCCTGTGCTGGTTCCCGAAGGCGCGCAACTCGATTTCGTTCTCCTGCCCGAGCAACTCGCCGACGACATCCCCCGTTCTACCGCCACGGCGTTTCGCAGCGCCCCATCCGAACCGTCGCTCCAACGAATTCGCGCGTCTGTCCTAGCCGAAACAAAGGACGGCCGCACCGAAATCTTTACCCAGGAATTGACGAGCCCCGTGCTCTCCAGTGAAGAAGAGTTCCTGGATCAGTTTCCCGAACATGGCGGCATTCGCCGCGCCGACGTGAGCCGATGGGCCGGTCAGCGCGTCCGATTCGTTTTCAGTATCGAATCAGCGGATCCCGCGGGCGAACCGGTGACAGCCTCCTGGCTTTGGGCGAATCCCCTCTTGTTCAGCCCAGAGGCCGCGCACGACTTCCGAGGACCGAACCTGCTGATGATCAGCCTCGACACGCTGCGCGCCGATCATCTCGGCTGTTACGGTTACGAACGCCCGACGAGTCCCAACCTGGATGCGTTCGCGGAAAACGCCCTCCTGTTCGAGCGCGCCATGACCAGCGCCGCGTGGACTACCCCCTCGCACGCGACCGTATTCACAGGGCTCCCGCCGTCGATTCATCGGGCCGACAATTTCACGATGACGAGGCTTCAAGACCGCTTTACTACCCTGCCCGAAATTGCGAGCGCCCGCGGCTTTCTCACCGCCGCATACACCGAAGGCATCGCGATGAGCGGCGGACTTGGTTTCAACCAGGGATTCGACACCTACAGCGACGGTTTTGGCGTCCCCCTGAAATCCGGTTCCGCCGAAAAAATATTCGAGCAAGGCAAGCAGTGGCTAGATCGCTACGGCGACGCGCCGTTCTTCCTCTATCTGCATACCTACGAAATTCATGCTCCCTACGAACCGCCCGAAGCGTTTCGCGCACAATTCGCCGTTACGAACGCGACACGAATCGTGCCGAACGAACAAGAGCGCAACGAAGCGCGGCGGACCGAAACGATGAACCTCTACGACGCGGAAATTGCGCACACCGATCATGTGCTTGGAGATTTCTTCGCATATCTTGAAGGTCGCGGACTGATTTCGAGCACGCTTATCGTCATTTTCTCGGACCATGGCGAGGAATTCTGGGAACATAGCGGTGTGGCCCACGGCAAGACGCTGTATCAGGAACAATTGCACGTGCCGCTGATCATCCGGCTGCCCGGGGCCGATCCACCCCAGGCACGCATCGACAGGCTCGTCGGACTGACCGACATTTTCGCAACGGCGATCGACTTGCTCGGATGGGACGCGGCCCCTCCGTCCACGTCCTTTAGCCTCCGCCCGTTGTACGACTTAGGCGCCGGCGCGGCCTATCCGCGTACGCTCGTCAGCGCCACGCAACGGTCGCCCCGAGGCAACACCTACCTCGTCGCACTCCAATCGCAAACCGAAAAATATATCGTCGGCGCGCGCTACAACGACGACGCATCCCCCATCAAACATTCGCCGGAAGGCAACATCGAGACCATCGAAAAACCTCTCGTCGAATACGTGATGCAACACCCCGGAAGACGCGCCCCCGGCCCAGTCTCAGAGTTGCTGTACGATCTAGCCGACGACCCCGGCGAGCTCAACAACGTGGCCTCCCGCGACCCCGCCCAACTAGACGCCATGCGCACGAAACTACTCGCCTACCTAGAACAACTCGCGACGGAACCCCTAGCGCACGAAGCCAGCGAGTGGAACCCAGCCGCCCCCCTCAGCGCACGGGAACTGGAAGAATTCCGGGCCCTGGGGTATTTGGAGTAACCGAATTCGCCGCCCGTTGTTCCTCGCTCTTTTCGATGCTGTATAGACCTTGTGAAATCGCGTTCAAGAGGTCGCGGTCCGTAGGCTTCAGACTATGAGCACGTTCGAATAGTTCCTTCGCCTTTGCCTGATCGCCGCGGGCTATGAATTCCGCAGCCGGAGACCCCACAACGCCGCGCGAATTCCGCCGGGGTTTTGTAGCCGAGCGAACTGTGTAGCCGTTTAGTATTGTAGTGTTCTTTCCAGCGTCTGGCCAATTCTTTGGCTTCGTCTATCGTCGTGAAGTAATTCATTTCGAGAAACTCGTCGCGAAGGCGACTGTTGAAGGACTCTGCGAAGCCGTTTTGCCAGGGAGCGCCGGGCGCGATGTACATCGTTTCGACGCCGAGGCTCGCGAGCCAGGTCTTCACTTCCTTGGCGATGAATTCGGAACCGTTGTCGGAGCGAATGTGCGCTGGGGCGCCGCGTTCGCCGATAAGCCGGCTCAAGGTGTTGAGCACGTCGGAACCTTTGATCGTTCGTTCCATATCAAGTTCGAGGCATTCGCGGGTGAACTCGTCAACCACGTTCAAGCATTTGAGCGCGCGTCCGTCGACGAGACGGTCGTGAATGAAATCCCAGGTCCACACATCGTTTGGCCGCGTTGCGCAGCGTTTGTCGCAGGCATTGGCGTTTACGCCGATCGCCTTTTTTTTACGGCGTTTCCTTGGCACTTTGTAGCCCTCCCGTTTCCACAACCGATGCACGCGTTTGTAGTTCACGCGCCATCCTTCTTCGCGCAACAGCGCGCTCATGTAACGGCAGCCGCGCCGCGGATTCTTGCCCACGAGCGTGCGAAGCCGCGCCAACAATGCCGCTTCGCCGTCTGGCGTCCGCGGCGTGTAGCGCTGCGTCGAGCGGTGTTGTCCCGATACCGTGCATGCCCGGCGCTCCGAAACTTCGAAGCCCTCCTCGACGTGCGTC
>JBGTJY010000771.1:0-12051 GCA_041744855.1 Candidatus Hydrogenedentales bacterium | reverse complement strand
TGAAGCCGACCCAGGTGATGAGGCCGCGCAGGAATGGATCGCGTTCGCCGGTTTTGCAGACTTCATCGACGACGATGCGGGACATGAGCTTGAACATGCCGGTGTCCATCGGGAGATCGAAATCGGCGATTGCGCGCAGGACGCGGTATGCCGCGCGGGTGACGAGGAGCTTGATGCGCGATTCGCCGAGGCGTTCCGTGCGGGTTGCATGGACTACGTCGAATCCCGCGCGCCATTCGCGGACGAGTTCGGGGATGATTTCCGGCGGGTCTTGCAGGTCGGTGTCCATCGTGATGACGGCGTCGCCGCGGGCTTCGCGCATGCCTGCGAGGAAACACGGGTTGACGCCGAATCGCGCGGACATCGCGATGACGCGAATGCGCGCGTCGACTTCGGCGTGACGCAGGAGTAACGCGTTCGAGGCGTCAGTCGAGGCATCGTCGACGAAAATTAATTCGTAATCCGTGTCGATTGTTTCGAAGACCGCCTGGAGACGACGCAATAATTCGGGCAAGACTTCTTGCTCGTTGCGGAACGAGAAAACGACGGAGATGAGTGGGCGCGTGGGCATGTCAGGCGATTGCCCGTTCGAGCTTGTGGGCGGTCATGCGTTGGATTTCTTCGCGCGTAGCGGGGCCGAATGTACTTTCGATCATGCGGAGATAGTCGGGGAAGGAGAAATAGGTTTCGAATGCGGCGTCGCGGAATTGGAGCACTTCGCGGGCGGCGATGTGCTTTGTGGGAAGCGGCAAGGTGTCACGGCTGTGTTGCGAATAGCCGCCCCAAGTTTTCGGCAGTGGCCAGCCGTTTGTCGTCGCGTCACGGTAGAGTTGCGAACCGGGATAGGCCATGGCGGTGTAGAAGTTGGCGAATTCGCAATTGAGTTCGAGCGCGAGATCGAGCGTTGCTTCCATCGAATCGTAGTCGTCATCGGGAAGGCCGAAGATGTAATTCGCTATGGTGTGAATGCCGGTTTCGCGGAGCGTGTGGACCGCGCGATGGATTTGTTCCTGCGCGTAGGCTTTTTGAACGCCTTCGCGGACGCCTTCGGATGCGGCTTCGATACCTAGCGCGATCCAGTTGAATCCGGCGCGTTTGAGTGTCTCGGCGCGGGCTTCGGTGATGGTATCGACGCGACCGTAGGCCCAGAGATTCAGACCGTAGTCGCGCGCGATGAGTCCGTCGCAAATGCCGTTAACGTGGCGTTCGTTGAGCACGAACATTTCGTCGGCGATTTTGATGTTGCGCACGCCGTGCGTGTGCACGAGCACGTCGATTTGCGCGAGGACGGAATCGGCGGACCACATGCGATAGGTGTTCGTGCGCGCGGACCGGCCCGCGAGTTGTTCGCCTTCTTTGAACGGGGCTTGAATGCAGCAGAATGAACACGTGTAGGGACAGCCGAGGGAGGTGTAGATCGCGGCGTAGGGCGTGCGATCGAGGCCGCCGAAGCAGTGCCAGTTGTGGGCGCGGTAACGTTGCATGGGCAGGAGGTCCCACGCGACTTGGGGCATTTCGGCGTCAAGGGATTGCAACAATGGCGCGGGGGCGGAACGTTCGATTTGGGCGTTGCGTTTGAAGCAAAGGCCGCGCGCCTCTTGCGGATCGCGGCCGGCGCAAATCGCATTCGCCAATTCGAGGACTGCGATTGGGCCTTCGCCGGTGCAAAGGAAATCTGCGTCTTCTTCGACGAGGGTGCGCTCTGGGAGAGCGGCGGCGTGTCCACCAACAATGACGATCGGCGTGTCGGGCGTCTGACGTTTAATTGCGCTACAGATCGCGCCGACAGCGGGCATGGATTGCGTCGATGCGGAGGGTTGATGACCGTACGCGACGACGGCGGCGAGTTTGGGCGCGATGGCATCGACGCGCGCGGCGACTTGCTCCGGCGTTAGGTTCTCGGCGTTGGCGTCGATGATTTCCGGCGACAACGCGTGATGGCGGAGAATCGACGCGATGAGCCCGGCCCAAACGGGGGGTTCGACGGCTGCGAGTTCGCCAGCTAACGATTGATACGTCGCGACGCGGCCGCCTGGATTGATGAGGAGCACATCGACGCCGCGGGATTTCATGCGTCGGGCTCGCCGTTCATGACACCGACGATGTAGGTCACGTCGTCGAGAGTGTGGCGCGGATGATTGGGGAGTTGGAACGCGGTCTCCGCGATACGATCGGCGACCGGACACACCTGGCTTGGATAGCGCTGCGTCCAGAACGGCTGGTGCGTCATGTTGCCGCCGCCCACGGGGCGCGTTTCGATGCCGTGCCGGGCGAGTCGACGGCTGACTTCGTTGCGATGGGCGGCGTCGCGCGCGGTCGCGCAGAACGCGATGCTGCAAATCTCAGCGGCGTCGTTTCGTTGGCAGCCGAAGATGCCGTCTGCTTCGATGAGCGTTTGATAGCGCGCGTGGTTCGCCGTGCGACGGCGCGTGACTTCGTCGAGCTTGCTCATTTGCGAGAGACCGATGCGCGCGTTGAGATCGCTGCTCCGCACGTTGAAGCCAGGATAGTAGAACGTGAACGGGCGGCTGAAACCGGAAACGCCCGCGGCGGCGGCTTGTTTGGATTCGATTTCGCGCGGGAGGTCTTTTGCCCACCCGTGACTGCGGAGTTGCAGCAGGATGTGGTAGAGGTCGTCGTCGTTGGTGCAGATCATTCCACCTTCGATCGTCGAGGCATGGTGACCGAAGAAGAGCGAATACGAACTGAGTTGGCCGAAGGTTCCGGCGAATTTTCCGCGGAATCTGGAGCCTGTCGCCGCGCATGCGTCCTCAAGGAGAACGAATTCGTAACGGCGTTGGAGATCGAGGAGCGCGTCGAGTTCGCACGGCACGCCGAGGATGTGCACGACGACGACGACGGCGGGGCGTTCGCGTTTGCAGACCTCCTCGAGTTGATTCGGATCAATGCCGAAGGTGCGCGGCTCGGCGTCGACGACGATGGGCGCGAAGCCGAATTGGATGGCGGGGGCGTAGGTGGTCGACCAGGCGACGGCGGGCAGAACGACTTTGTAATTCGGCAGTGTGCCTTGCGCGACGAGCGCGTAGTACATGAGCAAGTTGGCGCTCGAGCCGGAATTGACGAACACGGCGTGGCGCACGCCGAACCAATTCGCCCAGGCCTCTTCGAACTCGCGGACCAGCGTGCCCTGGGTGAGCCAGGGGTACGTCTCGAGCCAGCGGATCAGTTCGTCGAGGTCCGCGTGGTCAATTGTGTCTTCGGCGAGGCGGTATTCTTCTTTTGCAACGTAGGCCATCGTGTTTTATCCCATCGCCCGGGTGGCGCCGTGCGAGCCTGCCATCGTCCAGTGGTACGTCGTTTCGAGACCGACGCGTAGATCGGTGCGCGGATGCCAGCCGAGTTTTCGGACCTTCGAAATGTCGAGGACTTTTTCAGGCATGCCGTCCGGCTTCGACGCGTCGAATTCGATCGTGCCTTTGAAGCCCGTTACCGTGGCGATGCGATCGGCGAGCTCGCGGATCGTGACGCCCACGCCGGAACCGATGTTGATGGGCTCGGCGCCGTTGTAGTTGGAGAGGCAGAGGATGGAGCCTTCGACGAAATCGTCGACGTAAAGAAAGTCGCGTGTGGGCGTGCCCGTGCCCCAGACCGTCACTTGCGAAGCGCGATTCATCTGCGCCTCGTGGAAGCGTGCGAGCAATGCCCCGATCACGTGGGCGGAATCGGCGGTCAATGCTTCGCCGGGTCCATAGATGTTCGAGGGGATGACTGTGATCGCGTCGAGCCCGTATTGGCGGCGGTATGCGTCACACAATTCGATGCCGGCGATTTTCGCTGTCGCGTAGGCCGCGTTCGTGGGTTCGAGACGTCCGGTACCCAGATCCGATTCTTTGATCGGCTGCGGACATTCGCGCGGATAACAACACGAACTTGCGAGATAGAGCAGACGAGCTGCGCCGAATCGGTATGCGGCGTCGACGACGTTAATTTCCGTCACCAGATTGTCGCGCATGAAATCTGCCGGTCGCGCGAGATTCGCCGCGATGCCGCCGGAAACTCCGCCCGCGAGCACGACGTACTCCGTCGCGACGCGTTCGAACATGGCGTCGACGTAGGAACGTTTCGTCAAGTCGCCGTCGGGCGCATCTTCGGAGACGCGTCGGAATCCGTTGTCGCGCAGACCGTTGACGATTGCGTTGCCGAGAAAACTCCAACTGCTCGCGACGTAGATGCGTGAATCCGGATTCACCGCGAGGGCGCTCCCCTCACTTGCCCTTCCATCACTTGCCCTTCCATCATTTGCGCTCCCATCACTTGCAGCACGGCGCGCTCGACCTGATCGCGGCCGGGATAGAAGGCGTCCTCGAGTGTGTTGCCCGATGGCGTGGGCGTGTCCGGGCAGGTCACGCGGACGACCGGGGCTTTCAATCGATCGAATGCGCGTTCCGCTGCGATGGCGGCGACTTCGGCGGCAAATCCGGCGCGCGGCCAACCGAGATCGGCGACGACGAGGCGGCCGGTGCGGGATACGGACTCGACGATCAGTTCCTCGTCGAGCGGACGCAGGCTGCGCAGGTCGAGCACTTCGCAGTCGATTCCCCGCCCGGCGAAGGATTGCGCCGCGATGGCCGATTCGATGGCCATGTGCGAGATGGATGCGATGGTCACGTCGCGGCCGGGGCGACGAATGACGCCGCGTCCGATGCGCACGCGTTTGGCTTCGGGAGGGACTGCGGACTTGTACTTGAAGGCGTGACGGTGCTCGATGATGAGCACGGGATTGGGGTCTTCGATCGCGGCGAGCATCAGACCTTTCGAGTCGGCCGCGGTACTGGGCATCACGCATTTGAGTCCCGGGAATTGCATGAACAGGCCGTGCAGCGCTTGCGAATGTTGCGCGCCTGAACCCCAGCCGCGGCCGATGCAAGCCCAAACGACGAGCGGGACCGATTGCGCGCCGCCGAACATGAAATGCCATTTCGAAGCGTGGTTGATGAGTTGGTCCATCGTGAGGTAGAGGAAATCGGGACGGTTGTGCATGAGTACGGGCCGCATGCCGCCGATTGCCGCGCCGATTGTGACGCCGGTCATGGCGGCTTCGGCGAGCGGCGTGTCGAACACGCGATCGGCGCCGAACTCAAGGTGAAGTCCGCGCGTTGCGCCGAACATGCCGCTCGGGTCGTCGACTCCCTGGCCCATCACGAAGACGCGCGGATCGTGGGACATCGCGTGGCTGAGGGCTTCGCGGATCGCGTCGGGCGCGCCGAGCATTCGCGAGTTCGATTCTTCCGCGCCTACATCGAGGATGGTCGCCGTCGATATTTTTGACCAGGGCACGGTCATGCGCTCCGGGTTACGTAATCGGTCAACGACGCGGCAGTTGGAAATGGACTCGCCTCGGCGAACGCGAAGGCTGCGTCGATTTCGGATTCGATTTCGCGCAGCATCGCCGCGCGCTCGTATTCGGTCAGGATGCGTTGTTGGTCGAGGAGTTGTTCAAGGGCAGCGACGGGGCATCGGGCTTCCCAGGCGCGAATTTCGGATGCGTCGCGGTAGCCAAGTTGCGCGTCGGAGCCGGAGCCTGCGTGAGCGCGGATGCGGTAGGTCTTGCATTCGAGGATGGCAGGGCCGCCGCCGGAGCGCGCATGATCGATGGCGGTGCGCGCCGCGGTGAACATCGCCAAGGCGTCGTTGCCGTCCACGGTTGCGTAGTGCAGGCGATCGGCATCGGCATGCGCGAAGAGATTCGGCCCTGGTTTTCGCGCGGAGGTGTGCGAGCAGACGGCCCATTCGTTGTCTTCGAGGACGAAGACGATCGGCAGGCGCTTGAGCATGGCGAAGTTCACGCTTTCGTAAAAGACGCCTTGGTCGGTCGCACCGTCGCCGAAGAATACGGTGGTGACCGAGTCCTGGCGTTTCATTTGCGCGGCGAGCGCCATGCCGGTCGCGATGGGCAAACAGCCACCGACGATTGCGGAAGAACCGTAGTGGCCGACGGAAAGATCGATGAGATGCATCGAGCCGCCGCGGCCTTTCGAGCATCCGGTCGCCTTGCAATGGAGCTCGGCGATCATCGCGTTCAAATCGCCGCCCTTGGCGAGGTACTGGCCGTGGCTGCGGTAAGTCGTGAAAATCGGATCCGTAACGCGGAGACTCGCGCAGACGCCCGCCGAGATCGCCTCTTGTCCGATGCAGAGATGGATCGGGGTCTTCATGCGGTCTTCGTGATACAGCGATTCTATGCGCAGCTCGACGCGGCGAATGCGCAGCATTGTCCTGTACAGATCGATTTGCGTTTCGGGCGCGATGGTCATTCGCCGCCCTCGGCCACGCGTGGCAATCGGTCGTGATTATGCACGCGGTCGTGATGATGCGCGCGATCGCGATGATGCGCGTGGTCTAAATCGCGAAATGGTTGCAGAGGGAAATCGCGCCGACGCCGATCGAGCCACTCGAAATCCTCCTCGATTTCATGGAAGAGAATTCGGCTTCCAGACGATTCGAAGCGGAAAGGCACATGAACGTAGTCACGGAAGTGTTCGCGCAGGGCGGCCTGGCGATCGGGCGGCACGAACAACAACATAAATCCGCCGCCGCCCGCGCCGGAGATTTTTCCGCCGATTGCGCCGAGGCGTTGCGCGTCGCGATAGATCGCGTCGATGGACGGGTTGGTGATGGAAGGGCCGAGGCTTCGTTTGAGCGCCCAGCTCTCGTCGAGCAGTGCGCCGAACGTCGAAAGATCGTTCCGACTCTGCAGCAGCGCGAGACCTTCTTGCGTGAGTTCCATCATGCGCTCGAGCGCACGCGGCTGGGTTTCGACCGCGGAGATGTATTCGCTGGCGACATTGGACGAGGTGCGCTGGCTGCCGGTGAAGAGCAGCATGAGATGCGATTCGAGCTCGGCGAGTCGCTCGCGGCGCAGGGCTACGGGCGCGACGGCGATGCGTCCCGAAGAGTGGAACGCGATGTGATTGAAACCGCCGTGCGCGGCCATTACCTGATCTTGCGAGCCGACGGATTCCTGCAACATTTCTTGTTCGATGTAGAGCGCGTCTTCGGCGAGTTGATCCTTTGTTTTCATGCGGCCGTGGAGCGCGTGTACGGCGTGCAAGAGTCCGACTGCGAAGGCGGAACTCGAGCCCGTGCCGCTGCGCGCGGGGAGATCGCCGTCATGGTGAATTTCCATACCCTGGCGCACGTTGGCGTGCGTCAAGACTGCGCGAACGGCGGGATGCGAGATGTCGCCAATCGATTGGCAATTTTCGATTTTCGACCAGACGACGCGGAACCGATGATCGAAAAACGGGGGCAAGAAGCGACAAGTGAGGTAGCAATATTTGTTGATGGTTGCGGCGAGGACCGCACCGCCGTGGTTGCGATACCACGCCGGGTAGTCCGTGCCGCCGCCGAAAAAGGAAATGCGGAATGGGGTTCGGCTAATGACCATGGGCTACCGCGTGTGTTGGATTGAGATGCACGTGTTGCGCGCGTTTGACGGAGGCCAACGATGTTTGGATTTCCCGCGATTCGAAATAGGCTTCCGCATCGACCAGGCCTTCGCGCGTGCCGATATCGAGGAAGTCTTCCTTCGCGCGAAAGCCGCGTAGGTGCTTAGCGGCGCACGCGGGCAGAATGTCGCGTTCGAGAGAAACCGTTCGGCCCGCGGGAATGCCGCCGATGAAGCCGCGGTCCATCACATAGGCTCCGGCGCTGACCCAGCCGGGCGAGGCGTCGGCGGTCTTTTCGTCGAAGGCCTCGATCATGCCGTCGCGTGAGAGACGGACGCGGCCGCTCGCGCGCGTATCGTCGCGATGCGATAGGAGCATGGAACAACTCGCGCGGTGCCGTTCGTGCCAGCGGACGAGATCGCCGAGACCGCCGATGCAGTACGTGTCGCCGTTGAGCACGAGCACGGAAGGCGAATCGAGGCGTGGCATTGCGCGACGCAACGCGCCGCCGGTGCCCAGCGGAGTTTGCTCGCGCGAATACTCGATCGCCAACTTGCCGTAGCGATCGCCGAACGCCTCGACGATTTCGCCCGCGCGAAATCCCACGCAGACGACCGCGCGGGAAACGCCGGCGTCGATGAGTTGATCGAACACATAGCCGAGAAACGGCCGGCCCCCGACTTGCGCGACTACTTTTGCGTGATTTCCAATGACGGGCCGCAGCCGCGTCCCCAGTCCACCGGCGAGTATCGCCGCAGTCACATTGCGCCCATGTACAGCCACCCGATGCTGCCCCCCTTCTCGTTCCCCCGCGCCCTACCCCGTAAACCGTTACGTTCGGCCCATTGCCGCAGCTAGCACTTGCTAAGTGTTACTACCGCCTACGTGTTGCTACCACCTACTTGGCGTCGCTACTACCAACTGAGCGTCGCTACTACCAATTAGGCGTTGGCGAATACCGGCCTTCCCATGAGCCGGTAGCCCTTCACCAATTCGCGGATGCCGTCATCGAGCGAGCGCCGCGCTTCGAATCCGGCTTCACGCAGTCGTTGATTGGATACGATGTAATTCCGTTTGTCGGGATCGCTGCCGATATCGGCGAAGTGCAAATAGAATTCCGGCACGTGTTCGCGGATCTTTTCGGCGAGTTCCTCTTTGGAGAGGTTCGCGTCGTCGAGCCCGACGTTGTAGGGCTGGCCGATCATGCGGTCCGCGTTGTGGATGCAGTGCACGAAGCAATCCGCCACGTCGCGGATGTGCACGAAATTGCGCTTGAAGTCTTTTTCGAAAACGACGATGTAGCCGCTGGTGACGGCTTCGACCACGAAATGGTTCACGAGCAGGTCGAGGCGCATGCGAGGCGACATGCCGAAGACCGTGGCCAGGCGCAGCGTGATCACGCGTCCGCCTGCGTCCAGAAGTTCCGCTTCGGCGTCGACCTTGGTTTGACCGTAGAGCGAGATGGGCTCGAGCGGCGACTCTTCGGTGCAGTACACGTTGCCGGATTTCGCGCCGTATCCGCTGTTGGTGACGGGGTACACGACCAGTTGATCGTCGCTGCGTAATTGATTCAGCAAGCGAATGGATTCGAAGTTCACGGAGCGCGCCAACTCGGGATCGCGCGCGCACGCGGGCGCGCCGACGATAGCCGCGAGCGGAATGACGACGTCCGCGCCCGCGAGGAGTTCCTGCATCAACGCGCTGTCGCGAACGTCGCCGCGGACGAAATCGAAGCGATCGTCGTTGCAAAGATGAAAGAGCGAGTGTTGTCCGTAGAGCAGCGAATCGACGGCGAGGACGTCGAATCCCTCGCGCAGCAGCCGTTCGCACAACACGGACCCAAGATAGCCCGCGCCCCCTGTGACCAGAACCCGCATGCGTCCCCCGCAGAACGATCGGGCCGGAGCAACCCCTCTCCGCACCCTGCGCGCTCATAGTGCAACAGTCTGGGGGAAATTTTCAAGGGGTCGGAGAGTTATTTGATAGATTCGTGTCCGCGATCGAATAGATTCGCCAAGTATCTTTTTCGAATTCGAGCTTCGCGTCGAGTTCAATGTCGGTTAACACGTGCGTCGCGCCAAATTTTTCGGCGATCCGCGCCCACCGGCTCGCGGTATGGCGTTCCCACGCGGCATGTTCGAAATTCGGGGGAAGTCCGCCCGGGCGCGCTTTCCGTATACGTTCCGGCGGATCGGCCAGAGCGATACCGTAAACTTCGTCAAGAATTTCTTCAATCGCCGGTGCAGACGCGGGGACATAGGGGATTTGGTCGAGCGCGGCTGCGTTGAGCACGATGGGGCGACGCGTACGGAGTTGGATGAGTTCCGTGCCGCCTGGGGTGATGAGCATGCCTTCGCCGCCGCGCAAGTGTTCGAGCGCGGGCGACTGCGCGCGAAGCGAGATGCCGGATTCGCGTGGATAGGCGCGCTGGACGAGGAGCACGTAGACCGCGAAAGCGGCGATGGCGCACGCGGAGGCGAGTTTCCATCGGCGCGCGTAGCTGAGGGCGCCGCCACGGATGGGCCAAAGGCACAAGGCAAAACCGGCGGCGGCGAAAAGATGCGCGTGCGGAAGGTCCCAGCCGAAGCGATCGGAGCTCAGGTAGAGGCGGAATAGTCCGGCGAATAGGCCGTAGCCCAGCATGAGCGCGAGTACGACGCGGGCCTCGCGAAGAATTCGGACGGCGCAGGCGGCGATTAGTGAGGGGCACAAGACAATCGCGAGATTGATGAACCGGCCCGGCATCGCGAGCTCCACGACACGCGGAACCCGGGCGTGGGACCACGCGGGGTCCAGGTAAAACATCGGCACGATGGCGAGGAGGCTGAGCACAGCCGCAGAGGCGCTGAGCGCGGAAATTCGCTGTTCGGAGGTTGACGGGTCGTCGAGTTCTCGATTCGCGTCGCGGCGGCTCCGACTGAATATTCCGAGCGCCGCGAGCGAGAGGCCTAACGTGGCAAGGGCGAAAAATGTGCCGGTCTGAAGTATTCGGGGGGACTGCCGATGCGCGTCCCAGTTGTCGATGAAGGCATCGACGAGGGCCGCGGTTTTGGCGCTGGTGGGTCCTGCGGGTGGAGCCCAAAGTTGGTGCACGGCGAAGCTGATGGCGCTAAGCGTGGCGCCCATCGCGCCGAATATCAGGATGTTTCGGAATTGCGAGAGGTCGGCGCGGAAGTAGCGGCGGAAGCAGACGAGCTGCACGCCGAGCACGAGGGATGTCCAGGCGGCCCAGGTTATGTGGATGCTGAAGGCGAGTCCGAGCAGGAACGCCGCGGTGCGCATTCGGCCCAACGCCGTTAGTGCGAGAATCAGGACGCTCAGGCCGAGGCCGGCGACGCCGTAGGTGTGGTGCGTGCCGGTGAGATAAATTGGGTAGACGAGACCGAAGATGTCGCTGCCGCCGAACACGCTGAAGAGGACGAGCGGCGAGGCGATGGATACGAAGACCTCGCGGCAGACGGCGAATGCGACGAGTGAGAGCGCGGCGAACATCAGCGCGGTCAGGCTTGCGGACAGCAGCAACGAGATGACGAATTCGCTGAGCCCGACTTTCAATAGGAGCGCGCAGAGCTGGTGCAAGAGAGTCCACGTCGAGACGTGGTAGAGGTAGAAGGGGTTGTCCGGCGGATACGCGACGATGCCCGCGAGGACCTGTGCGCTTTCGACCGCGACCTGCCACGTTGGCATGCGCGTTCCGCCGATGATTGCGCCGATGAGCGCGCTCGGAACGACCACGGGCAAAAGGCTCGGGGATTTCGTATTCACGCGAGAATCATTTTGACGGCCGCCGGCAAATCGATTGCCTCGAACTTACTGCCGCTCGGTTCGGGAGTTAATAAGATCGACATTCGACAGCCTGCGGCGTCGCCCGCTTCCACGTCGCTGGGTTTGTCGCCGATCATGATTGACTGCGGCAGATCGATCCCGAGATCGTCTGCGGCGCGGAGCAACATTCCTGGCCTTGGTTTGCGGCATGTGCATTCGTCGGCGGGCGTGTGCGGGCAGTAGTAGACGGCGTCGATGATGACTCCCAACGCGGCGAGGTCTTCGCAAGCGCGCGCGTTGACGCTCTCGACTTGCTCGGCGGAGAAATAGCCGCGGCCGATTGCGGATTGGTTGGTGACGATGACGAGTCGAAACGATGCGGAGGCGAGCTTGCGCAACGCGTCGGGCACACCGGGAAGCAGTTTAACGACGTCCGGGGCGCCCGTGTAACCGGGGTCGGGGATGAGCGTGCCGTCGCGATCGAGAAAGACGGCGGGCTTGGGTGGAGTATCCTTCATCGCATGAACGACCATCGAACGGTCATGGGTTCGAGTGTAGCACGCAAACGGTGAGTCCAACGTCAAGGGAGGAAAAGATGATTCAAAGGATCGTATTGGTTCTGCTGCTTGCAGGCGGGTCGAGCGCGAATGCGCAACGTTCGCTTGCTACGGAATATGTCGAGCCGTTCAAGGTTTTCGACAACCTCTATTACGTCGGGATTAATTGGGTTTCGGCGTGGGTGATTGAGACTGACGATGGGTTGATTCTTATTGATGCGTTGTATGGCGAATTTGTCGATCCGATGATCGAGAACATTCGGAAGGTCGGCTTGGACCCCAAGGACATCAAGTACGTGCTGGGGACACACGGGCATTTC
>JBGTJY010000770.1:0-2325 GCA_041744855.1 Candidatus Hydrogenedentales bacterium | reverse complement strand
CCCGTGCCCGGGCCAGCGAGATTCTTCGCTTCGCTCAGAATGACGCTGCGGGAACGAGTTCCAAAGCCGCCAATTCCGAAGGGCGGCCCATGGCGATAGAGACGACCCATAGCGAAGCCGCCTGGCTGTCGGATGTGTCGTCGAGCGAAATGCGCCGCATTGTCGACACCCTCTACCGCACGCACCATCTCATCCGCGACATCACGGACCTCGATACGCTCCTCGAGACGATCATGGAAGAGAGCAAGCTGCTCGTCTCCGCCGAGGCCTGCTCGCTACTTCTCTTCGATCCCCAGCGGCAGGATCTCTACTTCCACGTCGTGCTGGGCGAAGAAGGCGATAAGGATGCGCTGAAGAACGCCGTCCGGCTCAACCTCGGCGAAGGCATCGCCGGCGCCTGCGCACAGGATCGCGTCTCGATCAACGTTCAAGACGCCACGACCGATCCGCGAGTCTATCGCGCCGCCGACGACCTATCGCGATTTCGCACGCGATCGCTCCTTGCCGTGCCCATGGTCGATCGCGATTCTCTCGTCGGGGTCATCGAAGTTTTGAACAAGCGCGGCGGCGCATCGTTCACCGAAGTCGATCGGCGCATACTCGAGGTCTTCGCCGTGCTCGCCGCGTCGGTCATTGTTAACGCGCGACTGATCGAAGAGAACATGCGCGCGACGCGTCTCGCCGCGATTGGCCAGGCAATCAGCGGCCTCTCACATCACGCCAAGAACATCCTCGCGGGTCTTATGAGCAGTGTCGAGATCGTTGATTCGGGCCTCGCCGACAATGACACCGCCATGCTCCAGACCGGCTGGGGCGTTCTGAAACGAAGTGTCGACCGCATCTCGAATGTTGTGGAAGACATGCTCACCTATTCCAAGGCCCGCGTACCCGTGCGCGAACGCTGCGACCTCGCCGAAATCGTGAGCGACGTCCGCGAAACCTACGACACGCTGCTCGAACGCCGCGGAATCAAGTTCACCACCGACCTGCGCGACTCGAGCGCCGTGCCGATCGATTCACGCGCGATCTACCGCGCGATGATGAACCTCATCGGAAACGCCATCGACGCGGCGCCCGACCAAGGCGGACGCATCCGAGTCGTCAGCTATATGCAACCCCCCGACACGCTCCACGTCGAGGTGAACGACAACGGACCCGGCGTCCCGAAGGATCTGGGCGAATCGATATTCGATCCGTTCTTCTCGACCAAGGGATCGAAAGGCACGGGTCTCGGCCTCGCCGTCACCAAGAAAATCGTCGACGAGCATGGCGGCGAAATTCATGTTGAAGCCGCCACGGATGGCGGCGCGTGTTTTCACTTCGCGATACCCATCCCGCGGGAGACTGGCGAATGACCCAAGAGCCCAAAGCCGAAGGGGTCGGTTGGGTGTTTTGGATCGTCACGTTTCTGCTTTTTCTCGGGCCGTGTTTTTATGGGGTTCGCACCATTCTCTACGATGACGTCTCCCCCATCGCGCCGTTCGTGTTCGGCCTCCTTGCAGCCGCATTCGCCGCGGGCATCGTCTCGTGGCTGGTGAATACAGCCCTACACACGACCGCGGCAAGAAAACGCAACGCGGAGCAACAATCCAAGAAGCCGGAGCGCAACCAGACATGAGCGCATCCGCGAATTTACCTATTCCCGCCGCCAGTCGAACCGATTACCATCTGACTATGCAAAACATGAAGATCGTAGGGGCGAATTTCAAACCTCCCCGCACCTGAAACCGAGAACTATGGCAAACGATCGAAGTACACAGGTATGGAAAATAGCCCAGTACGTCGAGGGCCATCCGGAGAGCCACGATCAGCGTTGGCGGCTGGCCAAAAAGCTCTACATGTCGATGGAGTACCGCCTGGCGCTCGAGCACTTGCAAATTCTGAAAAACGAATGGCCGGATCGCGTCAATATCCGGCGCTATCTCGCCGCGACTTATTACCGCCTTTCCCGCTACGACGAGGCCGTCCACGAACTTGAAGACGCGATCGCGCGATGGCCCAAAGAAACCGGTCTGCGCGAACAATTCGCGAAGGCGCTCGATCGGGCCGGCAAACGAATCGCTGCGGCGGACGCGTGGGGTGTCCTCGCGAAAATGAATCCCGATCACCCCCATGCAGCCAAGGCGTCGCGCGTTTTGCGCGAGCGCGAACGGGGGCACGAAGAGGAGAACACCCACACGAAGCAGAGTCAACTCGACTTGGGCAACGTGCTCGACACCGAATTCCAGGTCAGTTGCTCGCACTGCGGCATGAAGAATGGTCCCGAATTCGATCGCTGCTGGAGCTGCCACGCCGAGCTACCCGGCCGCGGTGGACGCGCCGCCG
>JBGTJY010000769.1:0-2835 GCA_041744855.1 Candidatus Hydrogenedentales bacterium | reverse complement strand
GCTTCGCGACGCGATCGCCGGCGCGGACCTCGTCATCACGGGCGAAGGCCGATTCGACGCGCAATCGCTCAATGGCAAAGTGCCGGTTGGCGTCGCGCGAATTGCGCGCGAACTTGGTGTGCCGGTCGTCGTCCTTGCGGGGTCGTTGGGCGCGGGGTACGAAGCCTCCTACGCCGATGGCGTGACAGCGGCGTATGCCATCCGCGCGGACTCGATGCCCCTCGAGCGCGCCATCGCGGAGGCGGGCGCCCTGCTAGAATCCGCAGCCGAAAGCGCGATCCGACGGTGGGTCGCGGACAACCCGGAAAGTCGTTAGTGCAGTCACCCTTCGAAGCCATTTCATTCCGCGAGCGCGAGCGCGCGGAGAGCCTCGTCGCCGAGCTTAGGCGTTGCGCCAGCGATGCATTTACGACTGCGATGGCCGAGGCACTTCCCGAGGTCGTCGACCCCGAACGCGTTCTCACGCGCACGCTCAATTTTCTCAACGCAGTGCCGGATTCGGCGCGGTATCAGACGATGCTTGCCGGGTCTCCAAAATGGTGCGCGATGTTTTGCACCATTCTCGATCAAAGCAGCTTCTTTACCGACACGCTTTGCAACGATCCTGGCGCGTTCGATTGGCTTTGCGCGGATGCCGATTTGAAGCGACCGCGAAACGCGAGCGCCGTTGCCACGGGGTACCATCGCGATATGGGGGCGTACACGTCGTTCCCTGAACGCATGAAACGCATGCGCAAGACGCAGCGCCGCGAAATTCTTCGCATCGGCGTCCGCGATATTTTCGTGCACGCGCCGATGCGCGTGATCACGCGCGAGTTGTCCGATCTTGCCGACGCCATGATCGCGGCTGCACTCGAGGCGGCGGAACGGGAACTCGCGCCGCGCTGCGGGCGGCCCATGGCGGCGTCCGACAGTTCGCAAGCGGCGACGTTGGTCATTCTCGGCATGGGAAAACTCGGCGGGCAAGAACTTAACTTTAGCTCTGATATCGATCTGATCTTTGTCTATTCGGAAGACGGCGAATGCGAAGGCGGATCGGATCGCCAGCTTTCGAACGCGGAATATTTTCGGAAACTCGGCGAATTGGTGATCAAGGCGCTTGGGGAAGACACGGTTGACGGCCGCGTGTATCGCGTCGATATGCGGCTGCGCCCGCTGGGGAGTCTCGCGCCGCTCGCGCTGAGCCTGGGTAGTACCATCGCCTACTTCGAAGAGCACGGGCGCCCATGGGAGCGCCAGATGCTGATCAAGGCGCGGCCCGTCGCGGGCGATGTCGCGCTGGGCGAGTCGTTCTTGCAGGAAGTCCGTCCGTTCGTGTTTCCGAAATATTTCGACGACGCCACGCTCGAAGAAATACGCGGGGTGAAAGCGCAGATGGAAGCCGTCACCGCGCGGCGCGGCGAGACTGGCACGGAAGTGAAACTCGGCCGCGGGGGTATTCGCGACATCGAATTCACCGTGCAGATGCTGCAACTACTCAACGGCGGACGCATCGAGGACCTGCGCGCGAAGAACACGCTCGACGCCATTCGAGCGCTGGGCCGCCACGGATTGCTGGGTGCATTCCAGGCCGACACGCTCGCGAGCAACTACTCGTACCTGCGGGAAATCGAGCATCGCCTTCAGATCGAAGGCGGCCAGCAACGGCACGCGCTTCCGGAGGATGCGCTTGAGTTGGAGGATCTCGCGCGCAAACTTGGGTATCAGAACACCGATGCCTTTCTCACGCGCTACCGCGAGCGCGGCGATCAGACGAGGCAAATCCTCGATCATTTCTTCGCGACGGAAGGCGCGGGCAATTTGTGGATCGCGGATTTGCTCAATCCTCAGTCGAACGCGGAGGACGGACTTCAACGATTGGCCGGGATGGGATTCCTGGATCCGGAGGGCGCACGAGCGGAATTGCTCGACCTGTATCTTGGCCCCGACATCCGGTCGCATTCCGCGCATATCCGCCAGGCCTTCCGACATGCGGCGCCGCTTTTGATTGCTCAGTTGGCGAAGGCCCCGCATCCGGACGAAGTCCTCCTGCGCATGGGCCGATTGCTGACGAATCTCAAGGCGCCCGGGCCGATGTACGACTTGTTGAGCAGGCGGCCCGCGTTGTGCGAGGCGCTGGTGAAGGTCATTTCGAACAGCTACTACCTCGCCGACATCATCATCCGCAATCCGGATCTGTTTGACTTTTTTGGACAGGGCGCGGTACTCGAACGCGAAATCGAGCGCGACGTACTCGAAGAAGAATTGCGGCAGTTGCGCGCCTCGCGAGAACCCCAGGCCGCGCTCTACCGGCTACACCAAGCGCAGACATTGCGCATCGGACTTCGGGACGTGCTGGGCAGGGCGGGCGTTGTCGAAGTCGGCCGCGAACTTTCGTTGCTTGCCGATGTCTGCGTGCAGGCGGTGTTTGAGGAATGTCTGCGCGAGGCGCATGAACGATATGGTCCGCTGCCGGTCGAGTTTGCCGTGCTCGGCTTGGGCAAACTCGGCGGCCGCGAATTGGGCTACGGGAGCGACCTCGATCTGCTTTTCGTTCACGGCGGCGAGACGGGGTCGAGTGAAATCACGCCGGGCGAGTACGCTGCAAATCTCGCCGCGGCGATGATGCGCCGCCTCAAGGAGCGCACGCAGTACGGCGCGCTGTACGACGTCGACGCGCGACTGCGGCCCGATGGACAGAAGGGGCCGTTGAGCGTTCCGTTGGGGCGGCTCGAGGACTACTACGGGAACGAGGCGCAAGGTTGGGAACGGCTCGCGCTCGTGAAGGCGCGGGCGGTCGCGGGCCACGCGCCGTTCGCCGAGGCAGCGGGAAAACGCGCGCTCGAAACGGCGTTC
>JBGTJY010000768.1:0-10233 GCA_041744855.1 Candidatus Hydrogenedentales bacterium | reverse complement strand
GAGGCCATTACGGCTGAGCTTCTTCCCATTCAAACTTTTCAACCCGAGCCTGCACAATTCATTCGACAGTTCCAAGAGCGAATAGCGGCCGGTGCCGTACAACTCGAAGGCGCGACGGACCAATGGGCCTCTTTCCCGCGCACGGCGAGCTTTCACTGCTTCTTCGCTCATCCACGGTTTTCGGTACGGGGGAAGGCGATGGGTACCCACCTCGGCCCAAACGTGGAGCGCACGCTCGAACTCTTGGGAGGCTACGGGGTGCGACGCTCGCTCGCTCAGCAGGCGATCGAACAGGCAAAGCACGCGGACGGGCTCACGATCTTTTCCGTTGTGGACGCGCTCACGCGAATGGCGCAGGAAATCCCTTACGCCGGCGATCGCGCCGCTGCAGACGCAACCGCTTCGCGGCTGCTATCGCTTGCGCATGAAGTTGTTACGCCCCATGGGAGACGCGAGCGACATGAGCGACCTCGACCGCTTTATGCGTTGCACTGCCGACATCCCGAACTCGACGTGGATTCGCTCCGCGGCGACTTCGAGGAGGTGTTGGAACGGGAGTACTACGCCGACTTTCCGGAACGGAAAGGCGGCTAACACCCGGCGGGCTGCACCGTGGACCTATCCAACGCGCAGCCTGCCTTTTTTATACGTAACTCACCATATTTGAAACCGAATACGTCGTTCGCAACGCCCCCGCAAAAAGACGCCGCATCATGCCGCGGCGTTATTTCCGGAAAACGCGCTCGGCGAGAAGCATCTTGGCCACTCATTGCAGCTCCTTCAACGCGTGCGGCCGCATTCGATCAAACCGACCGTTACAAGTCCGCCATTTCCGCTGATTGCAAAGAAAGCGTACGGCAATCCCGACGCCGACAACTACCGCGACTGGTTCCGGCCATTCGGAAAGCCGTTTCGGTGCGTTCTAATCTCGGCTGGGTCCGTAGTGCTCGATCTTGGCGACGCGTGGAATCGCGGTACGTCGACGAAGAGCAATGCGATAATCCACAGCGGCGCAACACACTGCGGCGAAGCGGGCACACGGCACCCAATTCACACGCGTTGTGGAAGATCTAACCCTCGCTAATCGAGTTTCGTTTTACGTTCCGGGGGTCGCAACCGCCTAGGGGGAGCCAGGCAATGTTTCAGCGAACAAGACCAAACTATCAAACGTTCTGACGCCCATAAAATAGTCTACCTTATCTGCTGCGTGCTTACTTGTGAGATACGGGCCTTATGCTCAATGCTAAGATTGCCAACCAGGCAACGCCGAGGAAGACGAGGTTCTATAAGAAGCTTGGCTTTCGACTGACGTTCCTCTCAGGGCCTCTGTCCAACCCGACGAAGTCCTCTGAGGAAGATTTGGACCTTATCTGCTCACGGTGTGAGTTCAATCACGCCAGCGCGTACGAGTACTTGCAGGGAGAATGTATGCCAACTCTGTGCTATCCTCGAACAAGCCGCCCTGTTTTTGGTGTGAGCTCGTGAATCGGGAAAGCGGTGTGTTTCGTTTCGAAGATGCCGCCGAGAAATACACCAGATTGCTGGATAGGACTATTGGTGCTCTAAGCACGAACGTACGCAATGAGCGATGAAACTTGTAGGAAGTATGTACGTATCAGGGGCGTGAGCGCTGCATGGGCGATACTTGCCGCACGTCGTGCGCCCTTGATTCTCGGCTGTCTGAAGCCACTATTCGACGGGACGCATGAGCATGTGTCATGGGAGGATGCGGTACAGCGACTCGCACGGACGTTCGCCGAGAATGCGAACTCCGATGAGTTCGAATTGCCAGATAGCGATTTCGCACTGCACGCGCGCAAGGAATTGCGGTGTTGGCTTGGGCGAGGCCTGGTTGTCGAGCGCGAAGGCAAGATACTCGCCACCAATGCACTCCAAAAGGCTTTCAGTTTCGTCGACGGTCTAGAAGACGATGTCATGACTTCGACCGCATCGAGATTAGCGACGGTTCAACGCGAGATCGAAAGTTTGGAGGCAAGACTGAATCCGGGACGGACAGGACGGATTGCACACATAAAAAAGAAGGCCGCTGACCTGAGCAAGGAACTCAAAGATGCAGAAGAGGGACGCTTTGAGGTGCTTACGGGCATACCCGCGCGCGAAGGTATCCGTGAAGTATACCAACTCGCGGTCAGTCTTCGCGCTGACTTTCGTCGTGTTGAAGACTCTTACCGAGAAGAAGACCGCGAATTGCGACGTGAGATTGTAAGCACGGTGCACCACCGAGGCAGTGTGCTGGAGCGAATGTTGGACGGGCACGACACGTTGCTGAAAACTGCCGAGGGGCAGGTCTTCAATAGCTTCTACGAGCAGCTGGTGCGCGCAGTCGAGCTCGACGAAATGAAGTCGCAGTTGAACTCCATCCTCGAAAATCCTGCGGCCGCTGAGGCGCTCAATCGCAGGCAGCTGCATGAACTGCGTACGATCGTCAGGGGGCTGCTGATGGAGTCCGAGCGGGTGATTCAGGCCCGCGCGCGCGGCGAAAGGGATGTTCGCGGGTTCATCACGTCGGGCCTCGCAAGCGAACACCATCGCGTAGGAATACTGTTAAATGAAATTCTCCAAGCCGCCACAGGTGTCGATTGGCGTAGCCAGGCTGTCCGGCGATCGGATGGCCCGCTGCCACCGATGGCCGTCGCCATTCCGCTACTTCCTCTGGCCCAGCGCCTGCGTTTCAAGGAGGGAACGTCGAGCGACCCCGGTGAGCTAGACCTGAGTGAGCAGAGCGTCTCGCTTGAGGAGCTTTCCCCGGATTTCTGGGGCGCATTCAACGCGTTGGACCGACTGGCCCTCTACGATCGCACGATGCAGTTGCTTCACGAAGCGGGCCATGACTGCACCCTCGCGGAATTGGCAGCCGCGCTGCCTCCTACGCACGATCTCGAGACTCTCGTGATTTGGCTGGGTATGGCCCGAGAAGCCGGCCGCCCGCTCGGGGCAGAAAAAGAAAATATCGACATTGCGGATTGCGAGGGTTTCACGACTCGGTTCACCGTACCGCGCGTTTCACTCAACGCTGAGAATATGGCGCGCGTCGCGCCGGAGTCGCTGGGATGACTGAACCTCCTGTCCACCTAAACGGGTTAGACAAGCCACACACCCCCGCCGAAGTCAAAAGCCTGGTTCAAGAGATGCTCCGTTCCGGATACATCGACAGTAGCCGCAGTGCCGAGCAATTCGATGGCGTTTTGCGGCGAAGCGAAAGCATAAACCGAACGCTGGAACCGCTCGATCTGCGGTTGAGAATAGACGAGGCGAGAGGGCTTGCGATTCTGTGCGTCGCGGAGGACGCCGAAGCGGGCCCGGACGAGCAATGGAGTCACCCACTGGTGCGCCGCCAGCGCCTGACCCTAGAGCAATCTCTGCTGGTCGCAGTACTCCGACAACTCTATCTTGTCCAAGAGCAGGAAACCGGCATGGGCACCACGACATTCAAAGTCGCGGTGGAGGATCTGGATGTCCAAATGCGAGCGTATCTCGGAGACACCGGGAGCGACGCCAGAAATGAGCAACGCCTGCTAACGCTGTTGGACCAGCTCAAGCCCCATGGCATCGTGTCAGAACCGGACAGCAACCAGGAGGTCACCATTCGTCCCTTAATCGTACACCTCGCTAATCCCGAATCTCTCCGGCGCCTCCTGGATGAGTTCCGCAGATTGGAAAATGAGGCGAAGCCGGTCACGTGAGCGCCACTCAGGAATCCGGCCTGCTGTTCGCCGAGGAACGCACCACCGCACGCGATGAGCCGTCTTTTAGGCTTGCCAGCCTTGAAGTGTTCAACTGGGGTTCGTTTGCAGGCAAACACAGCTGCGACTTTGACGCCCGCGGCGCAGCCATCGTCGGGCCCACCGGTAGCGGAAAGACCACGCTCGTGGATGCGCTGATGACGCTGCTTGCGCCCAACCCCTCGTACAATCTGGCATCAACGGGCGGCCAGGAGAGCGACCGGGATATCATCTCTTATGTGCGCGGCGTGTCGGGCGCCGAGCGCGCCAACGGCGAAACTGATCATGTTGCCCGTCCGGGCAAAACGCTCAGCGGACTCGGCGCGACGTATGACTCGGGCACGCAGCTCGTCTCCATCGGCGTGGTGTTCTGGGTGGATAGCGGCAGTAACGCTTCCGACGATCTGAAACGGGTCTGGTTCTTCTCGAAAGACATCGCGCGCCCTTTGGACCAACTCCTGCAACTGCACCACGAAGAGGGTAAGAAAGCCATTACGCGTTTCGGCAAGGAAACGGTAGGGTTAAGGCTCTACAACACGAAGAAAGAGTTTCTCGCCCAACTCCGGGACTTTTTCGAGGTGGGCGAGAACGCGTTCTCCCTGCTCAATCGCGCCGCCGGACTGAAACAGATTCACAGCATTGACGATGTATTCCGTCAATTGGTGCTCGACGACCGTTCGGCCTTCGGGCGCGCGCTCGAAGTAGTAAGCGAATTCGATACGCTAGAAGGCATCTATCAGGAACTCCAAACAGCGCGCCGGCAACGAGACTCCTTGTTGCCAGTCCGTACGCTTGAGGCCCGGCTATCGAAGATTCGTGCGACACTCGACGCGTTGCTCGAATTCCATGCACTGCTCCCTCCCTGGTTCGCGGATGCCGCGCAATCACTTTGGCGATCCGAAATCGAGCGAATTTCAGATGACAAGGCGAAAGCCCAACGAAGACTCGATGATGCCGGCGTCGAGACCGAACGGCTCGAACGCCGGGCGGAGCAGCTCAAAGAACATTACTTGCAGCTCGGTGGCTCGTCCATTCAGGAAATGGAGGAGCGTATCGCCACGCAGGAACAGCTCGCGGCGCTTGTCCGCAAACGTGCGGACGATTACCGGGCGTGTGCCCGGAACCTCGGATTGCCGGAGAATCTCAAGCCCGAGCGTTTCAGGGAGAATTTGGAGACGCTACAAGCGCGTGCAGCCGCGTATCAGGAAGAACTGGACAAGGCCCGGGCGGAGCATATAGCCAACGAGAGCCGACTGCGTGACGCACGTGAGGAGGGGCAGAAATTGAACGAGGAAATCGAGGCCGTCAAGCGAAGGCCTACCTCGAACATCCCCCCTCGGCACAAGGCATTTCAAGAGGATCTGGCCGCCCAACTAAAGGTAGCCCCAACAAGAATTCCCTTCGTCGCGGAATTGATAGAAGTAAAGCCCGACGAGTCGCGGTGGCGTGGCGCCATCGAGCGGGCAATCGGACCCGAGCGGCTACTCATCCTGGTGCCGGAGGAAATGCTGCAACCCGCGCTGAACTGGATCGACCAGCGGGACAACAAGCTTCATGTGCGGCTACAAAGCGCCACTCCGGTTAGCAAGACGGCAAACTTCTATGCCGATGGATTTACCCGAAAGCTCAACTTCCGGGAACATCCGCTCCGGGAAAACGTGAAGCACCTGCTGGCCCTTCGTGACCGCCATTGCGTGGACTCTGTCGAAGCGCTTCGGCGCACGGAACACGCCATGACGATTGAGGGCCTCATGTCGGATCGAGACGGCCGATTCGAAAAGCAGGATCAGCGAACGCTCGGCGAAAACTGGATGACGGGCTTCGACAACAAACTCCGCCTCAAATCGTTGGCGGACCGGGCGCTCGAACTGCAATCGAATATGTCCCAGCTGAAAGACGAGTCGCAAAAGTGTAGTAGCCGGGAAGACGCCGCGCGGGCGAAACTCACCATGGCGGAGGCGGTCGGGAAACTCGATTTCGGCGATATCGATTTGCCCGGAAACGAGAGCGAACTGGCCGCGCTTCGAGCACGGCTGACCGTGCTAATGGATCCCGACTCCGATACCGCATTGGCTAAACGGCAATCCGACGAGGCCCAGCTGGAACTAAAAGCGTCGCGCGCGCACTCCAATGAGTTACACGTGTCATTAGGCGAGCTGAAAGCGAAACTCGGCGTTGCCGAAAGCGGCCTCAAAAAGGCCCGCGGCAGGCTTGCCACGGGACTGACTGAAGAACCGCGAACTCGCCGCCCAGAGATTCCCTGACTTGGAGGCGCTGACGGTGGGTACATTGGAAGACGAGGAGCGCTCGGCCAGGCAGGACATCGATCAGGAATTGGAGGAGCAAAACTCCCGCAAATCCGAGACGGAACGGAATCTGATTAGATCCATGGAAAAGGCACAATCGGAGGATACGGGCGCGCTTGCCGAAATTGGCAGCGAACTCGTCGATGTGCCGGCCTATTTGGAACGTCTGGAGCAACTGGAGAAAGAATCACTTCCAGAGAAGCTGAACCGGTTCCTGGAATACTTAAACCTTTCGTCCGGCCAAGGGGTAACGCAATTGCTCGCCCAAGTCGATAGTGAGGTCGTCGAAATTGAGGAGCGGATCGGAGACCTAAACAAGACCCTCATGCGCGTGAACTTCCGCGGAGAGCAGTACCTTCAGCTACGTCCTCGCCGGGTCGGCCACGAGTCGGTGCGCCAACTCGAGCGGTCTCAAAAAAAGCTGCGATTGGCAGCTCTCAGCGACACGAACGATCACGGAGAGGCCCACTACCGGGCGCTTGAAGACGTAATACGCCTCCTGCGCGAGGCCGCTGAGAATCGGCGGACACTTGCTGCGCAAGCCCTCCTCGATCCCCGCCACCGGCTTCAATTCTTCGTCGTGGAAGTAGACCGTTCCACCGGTCGCGAATCCGGCCAACGAACGGGCACCCAGACCGGCAGCGGGGGAGAAAAGGAAATGATGGCGAGCTACATACTGACAGCATCGCTGAGCTACGCGTTGTGCCCGCCTGGTGCGGCCCGGCCCCGCTATTCCACCATTGTGCTGGACGAGGCATTCTCAAAGAGTTCGCCGGCGGCCGCCGTCCGGATCATTGAAGCGCTGAAAGTATTCTGTTTACACCCGCTCTTTGTCACTCCAGAGAAAGAGCTTGGCCTCCTCAAACAACATACACGTTCCGCGATTCTAGTCTACAAGAAAGACGAGCAGGCGACGCTCACTTCGCTGTCGTGGCGGCAATTGGAGGAGTATGAGAACGCCCGACTATTCTCCCAATGAAATCGCCTGGTGAAATCGCCCAGAGGATTGCCCGTGAGTGGCAGAAGGACAAGTTCCGCGACGAACGTTTACTGGGAAATGTCGAATGGCCACTGCGCTATCCTATCGGCCGTCCTTCGCCAAAAGAGGTTGAAGGCGACTGGTCCAGGGTCGCGGCACACATTCAACGTTGGCGCCCCGTGAGTATCGGCGAAGTCGCTTGGGAAGACTTGTCGTACCGCGCAACGAGCGCGGCAGTACGTATTCCCGTGTATTGGGACATCTTCAACCCCAGCCAGTGGGTTCAAGCGGCGGCCGATAGGAACGTGTCGAACGAGTTCGCAACGCTCGAAGAACTGCTCGCGAGTTGCGACACCCTGTTTCACACAGCGCTGGTCCGTCAGCGTGCGCTATGGAAGAATAAGTCTCTGGACGACATCAAGAAGGCGGCCCAATTGGCAACGCAGCTGGAACCCGGATGCGCATGTGGAGTCCCGCTTCGGGCGCTGCCGCACGAAGGTATCGATAGCAAATTCTTCGAACGTAACCGGGCTTTGCTTACGCGATTGTTGGACGCGAGATTCGATGGCGAACCGAGCGAACAAGGGCTGGAGTCGTTTCTGGATGCGCAACGAGACACGGACCACTGGCTCCTCCTGACCGATCTCGACGGAGAACTGCTCCCCTTTTATCAACAACGCGTGCGGAGCGCCGAGCTGTCAAAGAAAGGACTGCCAGCCCAGCGCCTGTTGGTGGTGGAAAATGAGAACTGCGTCCATTTACTGCCTCCGAAATTGCCCGGCACCGTGGCCGTGATGGGCGCCGGTAACAATCTCCGCTGGCTTGAAGCATCCTGGGTCAATAAGACTCCGGTTGGATACTGGGGCGACATAGACACATGGGGCCTAGTACTGCTGGCCCGCGCTCGTACCTTCGCCCCTCATCTTCACTCACTGCTCATGGACCGCCAAACATTCGACCAGTTCGCGGATAGTCGCGCTGTCGTTGAACCGGTTGTATCGAGCGAGACCCCGCCGGCCTCGTTGCTCGAAGAGGAACGTGAGCTCTTTCACCACCTGCTGCTTAGCCCGAAGGGCCGACTGGAACAGGAGTTCATTCCAAAAGAATCCGCCATCAATCAGATACTCGAATGGTGGAGAGGATAGTTCAAAGAGCTACTACAGCACTTCAGGAAGCGCAGAAATCGACTACAAGACGGCTGCCGCAAAACCAATACCTGGTCGAATTAAGGAGGAGAGGATGGGATTCGAGCCCACGGTACGGCGGCGCGCACAACAAATCACGTGCTAGCAACTCCAGAATGTTCTTGCCCAACACTTGACCTGTCGTTGCAGCTAGGTCCGCGCCGCAGACAAATCGAAATGCTTGTGTAAGGCATTCAACTTGGACGATTGAAATGCGATGTCGGCGATTTATTGGCCGGTAGACGGTAACGTCGTGGCTTGTTCGAAGATGCACGGCAGCGTCTGCCAACCACTTTCCACAGACCTGAGTACGCTCTACTTCACCGGGAAATGCCGCTGAAGTTGCACACAGCGCAAGCGCGCACCTTTCGGACTGTTCATCGGAGCGCGAAGGGTCTGCCACTCGATTGTTCAAATCCGTCGTTTTGCGATCCCAGCCGGAGATAGTTGGGAATCTGATCATAATATGCGTGATACATTCGGGTTTTAATTGCTTCGAGGAAGCCGGAGTAGGTCCCATTGAAGTCCGATGCGGAGACCTCAAGGACGGTGCTTGTAAACGCGCCGTTATCATCGCCATCCGCGGCAACTTGAAAGTCCTGGCAAGCTGCCAATAAGACGATGGTCGCGCCGATATCCTGGGATGCGTCCTCCACGGCATTGACGTTTTCGTACGTAGCGTGGTTGCGCTCGTAAACGGCGAGGGCATCCTGACGGCTCATTGTGCGTACCGGATTGGTCAATTCGCCGATCCCACGATGCGCTGTCGCGGACCGGCCGGCGTGCGCACCGACTCCACGAGCGTCCAATACTCGTAACGCTCGTCCCCCTTTGCACGCCGATGCCGCCGCAAATACACCTGCCGACTCCCCCGAATAACACCGGCAGGATCGCACGAAAACGCCACGACGTAAAGGGGGCGGTCTGCACTACACGCGCGAAAACAAAATCGCTACCGAGGCAGAACGAGTTACGATGGAAAACCGCGCTAAAGAGAGCGCAGCGGGACTATTGCTGCGGAAGATGGGTTAGGCGGGGAGTTTTCTCATGAGAAAAACCTGGTTGAGACCGGTTGCCAACTGGTCCCCCGTCGCCGACCGGCAAGCGCAGGAATTGAATCCCCGGCCATCGTCCCTGATTCACCAGTGCATCGCAGCGGCAAATTCCGCAGGCCGCGATCCGTCGCGCGGGCGGGTTGGAACCCCAATTCCCTGCGTTCGTGTCAGGGTGAATTCGAGGCGATTCGTTTGCTGGCGGCGACGAGGTCTTCGGGGCGTTCGCCTGCTTCGGTGCGGGCGTCGCGGTTTGCACCCAGCGCGATGAGGCGGCTCGCCGTCGGCGCGAGATTCTCGTAGTACGCGACGTGGAGGGGCGTCCAGCCGCGGGAATCGGCAAGATCGAACGAATCGCCTTTCGCGGCAAGTAGCTCGAGCACGTCGACATGACCGCCTTGCGCCGCGAAATGCGCCGGGGTCCATTTCGCGCCCGGGGTTAGCGCGACGGGATCGGCCCCCGCCTCCAACAGCGCCTTGACGGCGAGGTCATGGCCGCGCTCCGCCGCGATGTGTAGCGCGCTGCGGCCGTCGGATGTACGTGCGTCGATGTCGGCGCCGGGCGCTGCGAGCAGGTAAGTGAGCGCTGGCAGGTGACCCTTCGCCGTGGCCAAGTGCAAGGGGAGCAGACCGCCGGCGTTCGGTTTTGTGAGCGATTCCGCGGGCGCCGATTTGAGGGCTTCGAGGTCGTTGTTTTCGATGGCGAGTTGCGCGGGCGTATCCACAGCGACCGGCGCTGCCTGCGCGCCGAGCCGAACGGCGAGTTGCATCATTTCCAGACTCGCGGAATCGGCCGTGATGTCGAGCGCCGATCTTCCGGACGAATCCTTTGCACGCGCGTCGCCGCCTAATTCGATGATGGTCGACACAGTCGCGGCATTTTGGGAGAGCGCGGCCAAATGCATCGGTGTGAATCCGTTCGGCGTGGACTGATTCGCGTCGAAGCCGTGGTTGAGCAAGACGCGCACC
>JBGTJY010000767.1:0-1915 GCA_041744855.1 Candidatus Hydrogenedentales bacterium | reverse complement strand
CGCGTGGGGACGAAGAACTTCGGCGGATTGCTGACGGCGTTCATCGGATCGCGCGGATCATTGAGGAAAACGCGCTGGTTTTCCTGAAAGTTCACGAACCCGATCGCGGTTCCCTCTTTGTCGAACACCGGCGAGCCCACTGCAGCTAGTCCGCCGCCCGAGACGAGCGTGAACGGCACCGGCCCGCGCAGCTGCGCGCCGACGATCCCTTCGGTCAGATACGTTTTGTATCCCGCTTCCTTCGGCAGCACGCCGACGGAGTAGACTGGCTCGCCGATTTCGAGCGGCTTTTCCTCGAACTTCACCGCCGACCATTTGCGCGGCTCGCTCTTCTCCGCCGGTTGCGTGCTCTGCGTCGTTTGCGTGGAGGCCGACGCCGACTTCGCCTTCACGAACGCGAGGTCCGTGCGCTCGTCGCGTCCAAGGAGTTCGGCTTCGACTTCATCGGGCTCGCCATCTTTTCGCGGAACGATGATCTTGAAGTCCTTCATCTGCGCGTCGGGAATGCTCGTATGAATGAACCCGAGCGATACCATGACGAGCCCATCGTCACTGACAACGACGCCCGCGCCGGTCAGCTCCCGTCGACCCAGCTCCGTTTCCCACGTGTATTCGACCGCGACGAGCGACGGCGTGACGCGCTCGTAAAGCTCGCGGGCGGCTTTCGAATCATCCGCGCCGCGCAGCGCGGCCGGCATCATGAACAGTGCGGTGAAGATCAACAGATACACGGTGCGACGCATGAAGCCTCCGTTGGGTCAGAGCGCTGTGGCGGCAAATATCCCCCGACTCACCCGCGCTCAAAGCACGAGGAACGGCGCCACGGCTATGTCGGGGATTGTAGAACAGGAGCGGAAGACGGAACAGCAGGCGCGGGAGAATGCGCCGTGAGCATCTTTGCCGCTTGAGATGCGCGCTTCTCTTCTTCGTGGCACGGGCTGCCAGCCCGTGATGAAGTATTTCCTGCACGGGCTGGCAGGTGCGTACCACGTGTCATCGTGGCTTCGTTCCGTCACCGGCGATGCATCCAACTCCGCACATTTCCCGGCTGGTGCATCAATATCGGGGATTTCCGTTGGCTTCGTTTCGACGCGGTCGATTCCTCGGCGCGATCGCACTCAGTAGGGGCTACGCAAGCGTCGCCCCTAGGATCTCCTTCACCTGTGCTGATGGCAAAATATCGCCCCGAGAGAGATTCACCAAGATCTACACTTTCATTAACTTCTTAAAGAATATGTAGCTTACGACGCGTTAACGGCGGTTAATCTTTAGGGCGTTGCGCGATTGCGCAAATTTTGTGTTTGCACATACTAACATATTTCGTATGCTGCTCGCATGCCTTTGGCGATTGAGGACATTTCTCAAAGCCGACCCGCGCCGACGCTCAGCTACCAGACGCCCGCGAAACGTCCCATGACGGCGCACAATGTCCTCGAATCCACCGGCAAACATGTCTACACGCCGGCGGTGATTGCAATCGTCGGAGCGGCGTTGCTGCTGCCTCGGTTTTTCGAGAGTCGCGAGTTTGTCGTGGATCCGCTCGGTCCTTGCGGCACGCTCGTCCTCGTTCTCGTCTGGAACGTCTGCGTCATGCTCGCGGGCCTGTGGATTATCGCGCTCTGGACACATGACGGGTTCGGGTCGCTGCCCGTCGTCGTGTTGAAGCTTCTCGCGATCGCGGCAGGAGCGCTCGGTGTGGGCTCCGTCATCATGAGGCTCGTGCCGGGCTTCAACGGAGTTTGGATGGGCTGGTCAGTCTGCGTCGCGATCTACTGGTCGCTCTTCGCGTGGCTGTTCGAACTCAACCCTCAAGAGACAGCGCAGTGTGTCATGCTTACGACGGCGCTTCGATGGATGTCATACGTGCTGTTCATCGTCTTCGGCTTCTGGCATTGGGACTTTTGTTGCTAAGGCA
>JBGTJY010000766.1:0-3537 GCA_041744855.1 Candidatus Hydrogenedentales bacterium | reverse complement strand
TTCGGTGTCGCCTCGTGCGTGTTCATGGTTTTCGCGTGGGCCATCGGATTCGAAGAGATTTTCAGCGAAATTCCTGTCCCCGCTGCGGCGATCGCCATTGCGAGCCTCTTCGCCGCTGCCGTATTTTCCGAGCGACGCTATGTCGGGACATCGGCCGGGCTCGCTGCCCATCAATCCACCATCACGCAGTACGTGCTGTATGCAGTTCCCGCTTCGCTGCTCGCGTTGCTCCTCGCCGAAAAACTCGCACTTCCGTTGGAGACCTTTGCGCTCGCTGCAGCCGCGATCGGGTTCGCCGTACTGATGCCGCTTTTTCACTCCGCAATCTTCGCGATCTGTGCCGTCGCATTCCTGCTGTGGGCGCAGGTCCATTGGCATTTGGAGCGCGAAACGTTCGACACCGCGCCGCTGCATTATCCGGCTTGGTTGTGTGCGGCGCTTTGGGTCGTGGCCGATCGGTTTTTCAACTGGAAACGCATGCCGGAACTTGCAGTCGTTTGCGTCGCGGCGCTGTGGTTCGTATTGACGGACTACGCGCAACGCACGATGGAACCGCACTGGGTCGCATTCACTTGGTCGCTCATCGGTGCGGCGCTACTCGCATATGGGTTGGGCGTGCGTTCGCGCGCAGCCGCTGCAGCTTCGGTCGCAAGCGCCGTTGCCGCGGCGATGCATCAACTCGCGTACACCTACGCAGTCGAGCCGGAAAAAGGACCCCTGATCGCGATCGCCGCGGGCTACCTGGGCCCGATAGCGCTGTTCCTCGCATACGAACGCCTCGTGCGCGCCGCGGAAGAAAAACTGGCGTTCAATATGCCGTTCTCGATCGCGCCAGTTTTGGTCGGTGTATCCACGTTACTCGCCGTGCTCATGTTGGAGCGAATTCCCCTGCTCGCGGAATTTTTCCTGACCATCAGTTGGTCCGGGCTCGGCGTGCTGCTGTTTGCGTTGGCGCTCGTCTTCCGCGAGAAGATGTATCGTTATGCGGGACTCTGCGTGCTGCTTCTCGCGAGTTTGCGCGTCGTCATCGTCGATACGCGCGAACTCGAGGCGCTGTACAAAGTCGGGGCGTGGGCCGTGCTCGGGATCATTTTGCTCGCGCTCGGCTTCGGCTACGTCAAAGCCGTCAGTCTGGGACGCGCGCCCGCTGCGGATGAGTGATCAGAAGTCGATGTGATCGGGATGCGGCCCCACGCGTTCTTCGCGATCGAGCCCGTCGATGATTTTCATTTCCGCGGGCGTCAGCTCAAAATCGAAAACGTCCGCATTGTCTTCGATGCGATCTTTCTTCACCGACTTCGGAATTGTCACCACGTCCTTCTGCAATTCCCAACGCAGACTGACGTGTATTGGACTCTTGCCGTGTTTCCTGCCGATTTCTTTCAACTCCGGAATGTCCATCACATTGCCTCTCATGATGGGACTCCACGCCTCGTGCACGATGCCGTGTTTCCGATCGAACTCCAGCAACGCGGGCTGCTGCAGCCGCGGATGAAACTCGACCTGGTTCACCATCGGTTTCACCTTCGCGTCCGCCAGTAAATCCTCGAGGTGATGCACGAGGAAATTACTGACGCCGATCGCCTTGGCGCGGCCCTGTTCGTAAAGCGTTTCGAGCGCGCGCCACGTGTCCTTGAACGTTCCCTGCTTCGGCCAATGCACGAGGTAGAGATCGACGTATTTCATGCCCATTCGTTCGAGACTCTTGTCGAACGCTTTCAACGTGCGATCATAACCTTGGCTCGTGTTCCAGACTTTCGTCGTCACGAAAATCTCTTCGCGCGGAATGCCGCTCTCATTGACCGCCTTGCCGACGCTCTCCTCGTTCTGATACACCGCCGCCGTGTCAATGTGGCGATACCCCGCATCGAGCGCCCATCGCACCGCCGTCTCCGTCTCCGCGCCCGGCTCCGACCGCCATGCCCCGAGGCCAAACCGCGGCATCGTCACGCCGTTGTGCAACGTTATGGTGTCTTGAATCGATTTGATCATCCGTGAGCTCCTGTCCGCGCCACGCCAAAGTGGATTATCGCAACCCGGCGAAGTTTGTTGCGAACCGGCGAGGTTTGTTGCGAACTGCCACGCCATATCGAAATACTGGCGCGAATCACAAGGGTATCACGGAGATTGAGCGAGGGGGATGGGGATTTTTCCAAGACGGACGGACCGGCGCGTATTCGTGTCGTGGGTGCGCTACACGTCGCGGAGTCTGAGTTTCGCGACAGGCATGGACGCGGAGAACTGGTTCATCGTGCCCGGCGCGCGCCTCGGCGTGCTCAAATATGTGCCGCGCTTTTTCGTGACCTTTCTCCGGCTCTGCGCGCGGCGTCCCGCGAGCGTGTTCGTGATGAGCCCCCCGTATTTCGCGGGTCTCACGGTGTATCTGTACTGCTGCCTTTTTCGCGCGCGCTACGTGCTCGACGCGCACACTGGCGCCTTCGACGACCCGAAGTGGACGCGCATGATGCGGCTGCACCGATTCCTGGTCCAGCGCGCGGTATTCACGATCGTGACGAACAACGAACTCGCCCTGCGCGTGCGCGACCTCGGCGGCAAGCCGATTGTCCTGTCCGATATTCCGTTCTCGTTACCCGAAGCGGGATATCGCGTCCCCGCCGGCCAATTCAACATCGTGCTCGTGAGTACCTACGCGTCCGACGAGCCGATTCGCGAAGTGTTCGAAGCGGTCCGCGGCATGGAGGGTGCGCATGTCTTCGTGACGGGGGATAGTCGCAGGGCGCCCGCCGAGTTGGTCGCGGCTAAACCGGACAACGTGACGCTTACCGGATTCCTCAGCGAGAACGACTACGCGGGTTTACTGCAGAGCGTCGATTGTTTCATGGTGCTCACGACGCGCGACTTCACGATGCAACGCGGCGGCAGCGAGGCGATCACCGCGGGCAAACCGCTCATCACGAGCAACTGGCCGATCCTCCGCGAAATTTTCACGAGCGGCACGATCCACGTCGACAACAGCGCCGACGCAATTCGCTCGGCGATCCAACGCGTACGCGACAACCAAGCCTATCTGACCGAAGGCATCGTCACCCTGCGCCGCGCGCGCAAAGAGCGTTTCGACGCCGTACGCGAAATAATCGAGGGAGAGCTTTCGCAACAATAACGGCAGCTAAACCGTAGTCCCTGCGAAAGGCCCCGTCCAACACTTGTAGCGCTGCTTTTCAAGCGGCGCGAGTCGCGCACGCGTAGATTCCGAATCGACCGCAGCAATTCGTTCGTGAGCTTAGCCCGACTATAAGAGCATGCGGTAGGGTCAGGTCAACGAGGAATCAACCCGCTAACCTTCGCGCGGCACCATTCATTCCGTACTACGATCCGTCAACGTCTTTGTTTTTTAAGGAGAACTTGGTTGCCAATGTCGTCCCCGCAGGCAGTAAGCGGGGAAATCTCCACTCCAAACTTCCACCTATCCGCGTTCATCTGCGCCTATCGGTGTTCATCCGTGGTGAGTCATTGTTCCGTGCTCTCCCGTGTCCCCGTGGTTTGGTTGCTGCATTGCTGCGCTATGCACATTCGTGA
>JBGTJY010000765.1:0-20962 GCA_041744855.1 Candidatus Hydrogenedentales bacterium | reverse complement strand
ATAGCGTCGCTGCTCGCCGCCGCCGCGATCGCCGCGTTGTCGATATTGACGCGCAACATCTTCGTCCTATGGATGCCGATTCTCGCGCTGGTCGTGTTTCAACTGTTTCGCAAGCAGCGTCCGGGGCCGTGGATCGCCTCCGCGGCGTTCTGTTGCGCGACGGCCATTCTGGTTTCGCCATGGTTCATTCGAAACATTGCTGTTCTTGACGCGTTCATGCCCACCGGAACACAAGGCCTCTACGACCTGCCCGCGGGTTATAGCGACGCGGCATGGGAACGCCGCGGCGCGTGGCACGAATGGCCCTACGACATCGAGCCCACCGGCGACCGGCTCCGAACTGAGCGCCTGAAAGCCGAGGAAGGCCGTGCGCTCGCGGGTGATTGGATTCGCGAGAACCCTGGGAAGGCCCTCGCGCTGGTGCCCATCAAAGTCTGGAAGCTCTGGACCGGCGGCGGAATCGCGCAGACCGTATACGCATGCGCCGTGTTCTTGACGATTGGTCTCACGCTGATCCGGCGGTTGCCCGCGACGTGCCCCGGCGCATGGATCGCGACCGCGCTTCTGCTGGCCAATACGCTCGCGGTCGCGTTGACCTGGACCGCCTTCGGCAGGTTCCTCATCCCCGTCCTGCCGATCGCCCACGTCTTCGTCGGCTTCGCGCTTTCGAATCTGCTCGTTATCGCGCAGTCTTGGCTGCGAGAGCGACGAACACCCAGCCCAGGATAAGCGCCACGCCCCCGATCGGCGTGATCGCCCCTAGCCACCGCGTCTCCGTCACCGCGAGCAGGTACAGCGTTCCCGAGAAGACCGCGATCCCGAACAACCACGCGTAACACGCGCGCGCGGCCCAGGGCGATTCCCAAAGTTTGGGATTCCCCGCAGCGACAGCCAGCAACGCGATCGCGTGGAAGAAGTGATACAGCACGCCCGTCTCGTAGATCGCGAGCATCTCCGCGGAGAGCCGCTCCTCGAGACCATGCGCCCCGAACGCGCCGAGGACCACGGCAAGCCCACCGTTAATTCCCGCGATGCGCAAGAGGGTGATTTGTTTCGAGACCATTGACCCGCCCAATCACATCATTTGTAGCGCAGTTTTCATGCGGCGCGTGGGATTCGTCGTCGATACCGGCGAGACGCGCCGCTTGAAAAGCAGCGCTACAGGTGGCCACCGTCGCGACTTCTTAGAATGTCTCCCGGGACGACTGAGATATTCAAGACCCAGCTAAAAGGCACCCTCAACCACCGGCTGAGGGTGCCAAGAATTTCAATGCGAAACGGCGCGATCAGTCGCCCTGATCATCAGTCGCCCTGATCATCAGTCGCCTTGATAAATCGGGATCGACGACCCGCACCGCGACACGTGCTCGTTGCCTTCGAATACGTCCTTCGCGACCGACGGACCCTGTTTGGTGCAATTCTCGTCGAAGGCCTTCGTGAGCGCGTTGCTAATATCGACCGCCGTCATGCGTTCGATATGCCGGCGCTCGAGTACGCCAATCAGCTTGCCGTCGCGAAACATCCCAATGCAGGGCGACGATGGCGGCACCTCGGGCATCAACGCCCGCGCGCGCGCCACGGCGTCGACGTCCACGCCGGCGAACACCGTCCCGATCGTGTCCGGAATCTTGTTGTTTTGCAGCGCGAGCGTCACGCCCGGGCGGCAGTTCCCCGCCGCGCATCCGCAGACGGAATTGATCACGACCATACTGATCCCCGGCGAATTCAGAATCGCGTCGTCGACCTCGCTCGGCGTCGTCAGGGAATTCACGCCGACATTCGTCAGCTCGTCAATCATCGGCTGCACGTCTTCACGCGCGTACATTTGCGGCATGCGTCGTATCTCCTCGAATTGTGGGCACGGCGGACCGCGAAGTCTCGCCTTGTGCGTTATTATCCCCTAAGCACAGACAACGCAACAAGATCGGACCATATTCCCCAGATCAAGCGGGCGGCTCGTCCTTATTCGTCTTCCGGACACGAATTGTCCAAAAGCGGATAATTCCAGCGTACGAGCTGCGGCTTGGTCCCATCTTCGAGATGAATTTCGACCAACGCCGCGTTGTTGAGTGGTAGCCTGGGCAGCATGGCGTGGTCACAACCCGTACAGAGCCGGAACAAACTCCACATCACCATTTGGTGGGAAACCGCGAGGTAGCCCTTGTCCTGCGGGAGTTGTCGCAATACTTCGAAAAACTGCCTCAGCCGCCCGCCGACTTCCTCGAGCGACTCGCCGCCGGCCGGTTTCCAGCGCCACTGATCGGCATGAATCCGCGCCACGATCTCGGGCGAATACGCAAGGTCCTTCTTGACGCCTTCGAACTCCCCGTGACTCCGTTCGACCAGGAGATCCGTCGGTTCCAACGGCAACCCCAACGCGGCCGCCACCGGCTCGGCAGTCTGTACCGCGCGCACGCAGGTGCTCGTGAAGACGCGCGAAATATCGCCGAGCCGGGCCACCCGGCGCGCAACGATGGCTGCCTGTTCCAGACCGAGCGGGCTGAGTGGCGCGTCGTGACAACGGCCGATGACGACCGACGGATCGAGCTGCGCGACCGATTGCGCGTGACGTAGGAACAACACCCGCATGCTCAGGTTCCGAAGGTCTGGCGCTCAGACCGGCCCATGCTTAGATAGGCTCATGCTCAGATAGGCTCATGTTTGCCGAAACGATCCTTGAACTTGAGCACGTGCATCGCGCCATCGGCCGGGCGGCAGTACCACGGAAACACGACGCGCTCCTGCGCCGCAAGCCGACGCACCACATAATCCACGCCCGCATAACCCTCGGAACAATACAGGACGGCGGTGCTCACGTTGCGTGCGCCCATTCCGTGAATCTGCCGTTTGATCTCGAGCAGGCTGTCGCCTGAGATGGCCAGGTCGTCGACCAACAGCACCGCGCGGCCGTCCACACCGGTCAGCGCCTCGACGCCCTGCGCGGAGCTGCTCTTCGGATACGCGATCGTGAATCGCGTCTCGGGCAGGCTGAAGTAGACCAGCGTCGCCGGGATGATGCCACCGTAGCCGACGCCGACGATCAGTTCCGGCTTCACGCCCGCCGACTGCACGTGGCCGCAAAGCGTCGTCACGTCTCGATGCAGTTGTTCCCACGAGAGGACGTTGAGGTATTCGGGCGATTGCATCAAGCGGCGGCGAGACCGATTCGAGTTGGGTTGGCAATGAGCGTGGTCGCGCGATTGTACTGGCTCAACCGTGACATCGACAAACCCGGGCCCGACAGACTAGACTACGCTTCTGCCTGACGCCGGACCATCGCAACGAGCACTTTGAGCGCGTCCGGCTCCTGGGATTCCCATTCCCGCAGGAATTTCAGGATCGTTCCGCGCAAGCGCCAATGCCGCGCCGACCGCACGCGCCGGGCCATCGCGCCGAGTTGCGTGACCAAATCCCGCGCGCGCGTTTTATGAAATTCATCCTTGTAAACGGACGAGGTCTCGATTTCTTGGCGTTGCGTCTCGGTCAAATCCGGCCAGACGGAACGCAAGTCCGCGAGGAATCGCAACGGATTCCACAGGTCTTCCATCAGGGGCGCCATCTGGCGGAGTACTTCGCGATCGCGGCGCGATGCCGCGCGCAGCCAAATGAAAAATGCCCCCAGAAGTAGGACGCCAATTCCCGCGCCCATGTAAATCATCGATTCAGTCGTCATCGCACTCGACCCCTCCTGCACACGCTGCGACCTCTTAGCGCGCCCCCGTAGCTATCTCCCGAATCCAGTGAATGCGCTCAGAAAACGTGCATCATCTGCGACCGCGAGGCCCGCAGACGATCGGCAAATACCGGCACCATCCGCTTCAACAAGTGGTAGCCGAGTTCGTGATCCGCGTCCATGGCCTTCCGCACCCGCGCCGCGTCGAGCGCCAACACCGTGGTGCGGTTGATCGCGCGCGCGTCGAATGTCCACAGGTGCGGCGGGATCAACCAGGACCAACCTAATGCGCGGTTGCTGCCAAGCTTTTCGAGCGTCACCGCCCCGCGCCGCGGATCGTAGACTTCCAACGACACAAGCCCCTCGCGAATCAGGTAGCAGTGGTCGGCAGGCTCCCCCGCATGGAACACGTATTCGTTCGCCTCGAGCACATCCTCATACGCGAATTTAGCCAGCGTCAGGACATGCTCTTCCTCGATACCCGCCAAAAACTCATGCGCGGACAATTTCTCGACAATCGCGGGATTGGGCTCCATCCCGGTACTCCTTCGGGGCGAAATGGCATGGGGTTCAGTCGGATAGGATATCACAGTCACCGCCCCTGCTTGCGCACATCATGCGCGATCTTACCGACGCGCGATCGTTTTCGTTGCGCCCCAAGATTTCCCGGAGATCTATTTCGCTATTCCAGGGCCTTCAATCCGTTCTCGCGGATTTCTTTGGCAACCGATCGCACGATGCGCGTGACTTCCTGCATCGTGCCCGACACCACGAAAATCTCATCGGTCGAGTACACGATGACATTCCCGCTCGGCAGCGTCCAATAATTCAACAGGTACCGTCTTGTCATGGGGGAGCCCAATCTAGCGTATCCAACTGTTGCGTTCGTTCGACCCCATCGCAGCCCGAGGCGCCGATGCGGGGGTCAACCGTGCACGGCGCGCAAACGGCTGTGCAAGAACAGTGCCACGAACTAAACACGAATCCGCGCTACTGATGCGGCTTGGAACGGTTGAGGAACACCAGATATTGCGTGCGTTTCGTTGTGTCCAGTGCCATGCACCATAGAAATCTCCACTCGCAATCACAATTCGCTCACGAATGGAAAACTTTTCCCATCGATCCGATGTGACTGCGAAACATACCTTGAATGACATCGTCCTTTGTTCGAGCCGAATAAAAATAGAAATACCACTATAAATGCGACGGGTTGCGTTCAAATAAGGAGCAATCCGTGCCGCTTCCTATCGGGGAAACCACCTAATGAGCAACACCGCGATCTGCGCAATTACAATTCGATGGAGGCGTGCCTGCATGAGTGCCATCATCAATCCTGGCTCTACTACTCTTGCCAAGGCTGCTGGACCTTCTGACGTCCAAAACGCTAAAACGAACGGGGCGACCCCTGTCCCAGGCTCGGGTCGCAACGCCACGCCGGTACCATCGGCAGGCCGGCAAGAGGCCCGTACCTGGCTGAAAAACCTCCTCCTCGCGCCCTCGGCATCCGACGAACAAGCCCAGCAAGCGCTCACCAAGCTGCGCGAGATCGAATCCCAATGCGGCGGCTATGTGCTCGCGTCCGACGTGTTGGCCTTTCTGCGCGGGCTCTCGATCGAGAAACGCGAAGACCGTTCAGTGCACATCGATCGCGGATTTGGATTCGCGGCAGAGCTGCTCGTGCGTCACGTATACGTCCAACTGGAAGACATCGAGAAACGCGGCCGCCTGCTTGGCCCCTCGATTTTCGAAGGTTATTGTTCGGAAATCATCGACACCCTTTTTTCACGAGTACACGCGCGAAAAGGCGTTGAAGCTCTCCTGACTATGAACGAGTGGCTCTTGCGCAAGGCAAGTGAACTCGGGGAACACTGGAAGCTCTACCTGGACTTGGCCAATCAGGCCGTCAACACCACGGTTGACCTCACGACCATCAAACTCGAACAGGAAGAAAGTAAAGCGGCCGCAGCCCGCCGCGCCATCCGCACCGCCGACCCCTTCGATTCCCCGGTCGAGAACTACATCCCCAGCGTCGACATGGAACTGATGACGTACCTGCGCGACGTGAAACTCAAGATGCACCGGGTGACGACGACATTCGAAAAAAACGCGCGCGAATTCTTCAAGCGCCAAGCGAAGTATTCCAAGTCCAATAATTCTCCCGCGCAGAATTCCCCGGCTCCGAACGCGCAGCAACCGGCCCTGGTAAAACCCGACCGGCGCGAACTGCTCGAAACGTTGCATCGTGCCGCGAGCGGTATCGAGTTTCATCCCTACACCGCGATCATGTGTGAACGGCTCGGACTCGCCGCCGAAGAAACCGAACGCGGCACGGGATTGAAGTGGTTCAAGGCCGCCGCGGGTTATCACGAGCTGCACGCCGATCGCGACGCGAACCACAAACTGCATTCGCTTGCCAAGGCCCGCTATCGCCGCGCCGGACATCACTACCTCGCCGCCGGCGATCAAACCGCAGCCCAACGCGTGCAAGAAAAATTCACGCTCGGCGCGGTCCGACCGAAAGCCGCAGCGGCTCCGGCGCAATAATTAGAAGTGTGACACGGGCTTCCAGCCCGTGGGTGTCTGCCAGGATGGCCGTGTCACGCTTCACCGGCCCGCCCCGCGCCTGCTAAACTCAACCCTCAATCCACGCGCGACGACCGGAGGAGGACCACCCCCAATGAGCGGGTTCAACGAATACGATCAATACGACGCCGTCGGACTTTCGGAGCTAGTCCGCAACGGCGACATCTCCCCAGCCGAGCTGGTTGACGAAGCGATCTCGCGTGTCGAGGCACTCAACCCAACCATCAACGCCGTCGTGTTCAAAATGTACGACCATGCCAAGCTTGCTATCCGCAACGGTCTTCCCGAAGGGTCGCTACTTGGCGTGCCGTGGCTCCTGAAAGACCTCGGTACGTACTACAGCGGCACCCCCACCACGAGCGGATGCCGCCTGTTCAAAGACGATGTTGCCAACCATGACAGTGAACTGGTTCAACGCTACAAAAACGCCGGCCTCGTTATTTTCGGAAAAACCGCGACGCCTGAATTCGGTCTGACGACGTCAACCGAATCCGCGTTGTGGGGCGAGACCCGCAACCCGTGGAGTCCGGCGCACACCGCGGGCGGTTCCTCCGGTGGGACTGCCGCGGCGATCGCGGCGGGAATCGTCCCGGCATCCGACGGCAGCGATGGCGGCGGCTCGATCCGAATTCCCGCCTCGTGCTGCGGACTCGTCGGACACAAGGTATCCCGGGGCCGCATCAGTCCCGCGCCGGACAAAGGCGAAGGTTGGAGCGGCATGAGCACGGGAGGGATGTTATCCCGTACCGTGCGCGATACCGCCGCCGCGCTCGATGCGACCATGGGTTCCGCGCCGGGCGATCCCTACTGCCCGCCACCCCTCGAAATGTCGCTGACCAAAGCGATCGCGTCGCCGCCGCGAAAACTCCGCGTCGCCTTCCACACCAAGGCGTACAACGGCGCCGAAACGGACGCTGAATGCCGTGAAGCGGTCCATCAGACCGCGAAGCTCCTCGAGGAATTGGGCCATCGCATCGAGGAACGCGCGCTCGAATACGATACGAAAAAGTTCGCGCGCAACATCCGCGTAATCGTCGCGGGCCACAACAAACGGACCGTGGACGATCAGCTCGAAAAACTCGGCCGCAAACTGCACGAGGACGATCTCGAGCCGTTGACGCTCGCGACGTACAACAGCGCGGACCGGTACTCGGCGGCCGACTACGTCTCCGCGATCAACACGATTCACGATGCGAGCCGCGTCACCGCCCGCTTCCTCGAGAATTACGATGTCATTCTCACACCGACCATGCCTTCGCCACCGCAACGGCTCGGCGGCGCGTTGCGTCTCAACCACTCCGATTCGAAGGAATTCTCCGCGGCGATTGCGCAAACAGTGGGATACACCCAGTTCTACAACGCCACCGGTAACCCGGCCATCTCGTTGCCGTTGCATTGGAGCGAGGCGGGTCTGCCCGTCGGCGTGCAGTTCGCGGCGCGTTACGGCGACGACCCGCTCCTGCTGAGTCTCGCGGCCCAACTCGAACAGGCGCGGCCGTGGGCGCAGCGACGTCCAAATCTGAAGGCAACCGCAACGGCCTGAATGCTAGAATCCGCCCCATGATGAATGCACCGACCCGTAGCACCGACGGCAAACTCCATTTCGTTCCCATTGCGGACAATCCGCGCATTCCGGTTTTCCTCCACATGCTGCGCAACACCAGCGGCGGCCGCGATGCGGATGAAGTACTCGCGAATTATATGGAGGACCTCACGCATCTCTACGAAGACGTGGACGATTTCGTGCACATCATCACGCGCGGGCTTCGTCCCGGACGTTTCCGCGTGTTCCGCGATCTCGATACGTCAAAGCATGGTCCCGACTATGAAGCGAATCTCGACGAAGTCGAAGGCACGCTGCCGATCCTCAAAGGCGGACTCTTCGGCGAACTCATCGCCACGCCCGAACCAAAACTTGTGCATCACCTTTCGATTTCGTTCGAAGCCGTCACGGGATTCGACCTGAGCCGATTCGGATCGCTCTGCGCGTTTCCGCTATTTCATGACGGCGATATCGGCGGCTGGATCGTTATCTTCAAATCGGGACCGACCGATGCGCAGATCGGCGAGCTCGAAGAAATCATGGTACACGGCAATTTGGTGACGACTGCCGCAGCCGGGATGAAGCTCGCCCAACGGCTCCGCGAAGTGACCGCGCACATCAACCTCGAGGTCGAGCATATCGCCGCGATTCAGCGCGCGCTGTTGCCCGCGCAGATGCCGGACATCGCCGGCACTAAAATCGATGCCGCCTACGAGACCTTTGACCGCGCCGGCGGCGATTACTACGATTTCATTCCGCTCGATCCCGATCCCGAAACCGGCCAGCCGAAGCTGTGGGTCATCGTGATTGCCGATGCCTCGGGACACGGCCCCGCCGCGGCCGTCGTCATCGCGATGTTGCACGCCTTGTTACACAGTTATACCGGCGTGCCTGCGGGCCCGGCGCAGTTTCTGGAGTACCTCAACGTCAACCTGCAATCACATCGCATCGGGGGCGCGTTCATTACCGCGTGGATCGGATTCTACTGTCCCGAAACGCGCGAGTTGCGTTACGCCAGCGCGGGTCACGAAGTGCCCATCCTGATGGACATGACGCACAACCCCGGTATCCTTACGCGGCTCGAACAGCCCAACGGATTCCCACTCGGTATCTGGGACAACGTGGGATCGCAGGAAGCGATCGTGCGACTGCGTCGCGGACAAACCCTGGTGCTCTACACGGACGGGATCACCGAAGCGCGATCGCCGGAGCGCGAACAGTTCCGCGTCGAGGGGATCGAAAATGCCCTACGCGCCTGCAACGGCGAACCGGACTGCGTGACCCTGAACGTCATCGACTCGCTTCGCGACCACGAAGCGGGCGCGAGGCCGCAAGACGATCAGACGCTGGTGGCGATCAAGATCGTTTGATGATTGGCCGACAATCCTGATCGGTCATCCGTGTAAATCTGTGCCTATCGGTGTTCATCTGTGGTGAATTGATCTTAAACCTGATACCCCTTGCGCATCGTCGTCGACGGAATGCCCAGCGCTTCGCGGTATTTCGTCACCGTCCGTCGCGCGATCGTGATGCCCTTATCTTTGAGCAGGTCGGCAATGCGTTGATCGCTGAGCGGTTTTCGTTTGTCTTCCGTGTCGACGATGTTTTTGATCAGCAATTGCACGCTCTTCGACGATTGATCCTCGCCGTTCGAGGTCTTCAATCCGGGGGAGAAAAAGTACTTGAGCTCGAACAGACCCTGCGGCGTCTGGATGTATTTGCCGCGCGTGGTCCGGCTCACGGTCGCTTCGTGCACGCCGACCTTGTCCGCGATTTCCTGCAACGTCAACGGTTTGATCCGTTCGACGCCGTGATCCAAAAAGTCGTATTGCACCTCGATGATCGCTCGGCCAATGCGCAGGATCGTCTGTTGGCGCTGCTCGATGTTGCGGATCAGCCATCGCGCCGATTCCATCTTTTGGCGCAGATAACTTTTGTCGGTCCGGTCCACCGTGCCGCTTTTCACCAACGTCTGGTACTGCTTGTTGATGCGCAATTCGGGTACGCGCTCGCCACTAAGTCGCACGACCCACTCGTCGTCGATTTTGTCGACGATCAAGTCGGGCGTTACGTATTGCGTCGGCGCGCTGCTGTATTCACGGCCTGGCCAGGGGTCCAGCGACGACAACATCGACTTGAGCTCTTCGACGCGTTCCGGCGTCACGCCCATCGCCTTGGCAATCTTGGGGACTTGCCGTTTTAGCAAGTCGTCGAAATGGTTCCCGACCAACTCGCGCAGTTGAAGCTCGTGCGGATACTCCATATTGATTTGCAGTAGCAGACATTCCGCGACATCCCGCGCTCCCACGCCCGTCGGTTCGAATTGCTGAATCCGATAGAGCATGCGCTCGACATCGGTCAGCGGCACATCGAGTTCCTGCGCGATTTCTTCCAGCGAGCCCGTAAAATAGCCGCGGTCGTCGATATCGCCGATGATCCGTTCGCCGATCCGCGCGCGCGCGGGATCGTCCACCGCAAAGAGGAGTTGTTCGAGCAGATGGTGCGCGAAGGATTCCTCCTTCGTGATCGAGTTTTCGTAGTAGTCCCGGCGCTCGGCGAGTTCCCGGTTGACGCTGAAGTCCCGGCCTTCTTTCTGCCGTTGTTCCCAGCGGCTGCCCAGCGTGTCGATTTCGAAGCCAGGATCGTCGAATGTAGCCGTATCGTGACCCTGGGTGGCCGATTCCAGGGCGGCGCCGTTCTTGGGTTCCGGTTCGCGTTCGCGTTCAGCGAGCGCGGCCACCTCGAGCACGGGGTTGTCGTCGAGCTCTTTTTGAATATAGTCTTGAAGCTCAAGTCCAGACAACTGAAGGACTTGCAACGCTTGTTGCATCTTCTGCGTCAGCATCAGACGCTGGGATTGCGTCTGTACCAAACGATGTTCAAGATGCATCATGAATTTCCTACCCCCATACCCAGCAAAATCGCACTCAGCACGCCAGAGCAACTTATATGCCATTATACGCTCGAGGCAGCATTGAGTCAATTGTCATGCTCTTGCCGCCCTGATATACTGCCGTCGCATTGGGGCGTGCCGCAGATGGGGTGCGAGGGGCGTAAACCGTTTGCGGACACAGCGTTGCACCATTGGATCGATTAAATTTGCTCTGGAGGGGGCGGGGGCCGTGCGATTCAGTCTCTTGGGTAGCGGCAGTTCCGGCAACGCGATGATCGTTGCGTCCGGGTCCACGAAAGTCCTGATCGATTGCGGACTCAGCTTCCGCCAATTGGCGTTGCGGGCCGAGGCGGTGGGAGAGTCATTGGATGACCTCGACGCCATTTTTATCACGCATGAACACGGCGATCATGTCAATGGTTTACCAGTACTGAGCCGTAAACTACGTATTCCCATTTATATGTCACATGGAACTGCGGGCAATCTATCGGAATCGCTCGGTCCCATCGAAGGCGTGACCTGTTTCGACCCCGGCGATTCAGTAACGGTCCGCGACCTGCATCTGCAAAGTTTCAGTATCCAGCACGATGCCGCCGATCCCGTGAACTTTGTCGTCAGTAACGGTCAATCCCGAATTGGACTCGCGACCGACATGGGCCGCGCGAACGATTGGGTTCGGCGTTGTCTGAACGGGTGTCACGCGCTCGTTCTGGAGTCGAACTATTGCCCGGACATGTTGCGCAACAGTCCGTATCCGGCATCCATCCGTCAACGTATCGCGAGTCCGCACGGACACCTTTCCAACCCCGACATGAATTCGCTGTTGTCGGATTTGTTGCACGACGCGTTGCGCCTTGTCGTGCTGGTGCATATCAGCCGCGAAAACAACGACGCCGTGAAAGCGCGGGGTCTCGCCGCGCGCGTGTTGCGGGGTCACGGCGCGCAATTGGTCGTTGCCGAACAGGATCGGCCCACGCCGTTGTTTCGTCTCGATCAGACAACGCTTCCCGCATCCGCTGCCGCGTCCGCGTCTGCGGCAGTGTAGTTCGTCGACCCGCCGTGACTGCCGCCGAATTTCTCGCAACGTCGGAAGCGCAACGCGTGCTCGATCGCGCGGCGGTAATCGCGGGAATTCCGGTCAGCGTGCATGCCTACACCGACGGCGCGGAAGATGCCCGTCGATGGGGTTGCGGCGGGTGCGCGGCCTGCGCCTATGTGAACGCGCTTCAGTGGGGCGGACAATTCTGTCGCCGATCGCGGAGTCAGGCCGCGGCATCGGCCCGGTCGCGGTTACGGCCCGTGCCGTTCCTCTGTCACATGCGATTCCCTTGCGTTGCCGTGCCGGCCGTGCACGATGACCCCGATGCCGGCATGATTACGTTCGGACCCTATTGTCCCGCGGAAGCCCCCGGATCGCTCGCCGGCGAGGCGCTCGAGTGTTTGCCCAACGTCGCGCAAACGTCGTTTGACGCGTTACCGTTTTCGGTCGATGACATTCCCCTCGCCGCGTCCGCCGCCATTTTCAGCATCGCGGAATGGACCGCCGAAACCCTCACGCAACAGTTTCGTGCCTTGGTCGCATTCGAAGATATCGCCGAACCTGCGGAATCGATCGAACCCGCAACGCCTCCGCCCGGTGGCCGTCATTATCCGCGCGCCGTCCGCGACCCGTTCCAGTCGGCGGACCTGCTGGCCGCGCTTGTGTCGGGCGATGCGGATCGGTTCCGGCGTCTCGTCGCGATCGTGCTCGATGAACGGGGAGGTCCGCAGCGTCAATCCGTCGCGCTCGCGCGCGGCCGCGCTCTGGCAATGACCGGCGCGATACTCGAAGCCGCCGAACGCGCCGGATTCTCCACGGGCAAGGTGTGGTCCGTGATGGACGAGTTGCCGAACCGGCTGGCCGAATCGAACGATGCCGACGCGATCGCGAAAATTATCCGGGACAGTTTGCGCGGCCTGCGCGGCGCGGACCGCCAGACCTCGCCCTCCCCCGACGATTTCGGCGCCTTGTTCCGGTTCATCTCCGATCACATGGCGGACGGCGTGACGTTGGAAGAAGCCGCGAACGCGGTGAATGAATCGCCCGCAGCCATTTCGAAACGGCTGCAACGGAAACTCGGCATGTCGTTCTCGGAATACAAGGGCCGGGTGCGAGTTGACCACGCCAAGGAACTCCTGCGCGACACGCAACTGTCCATCGGCGAGATTTCGCACCGCGTCGGTATCGAAGACCTCAGCAATTTTAGTAGACTGTTTCGGCAACACGAAGGCATCGCGCCGGGCCGATATCGCAGCAAATACGGTCGCCGCAAGTAAGGAACGTGCGCCCGCCGCTCGGGAGCCAACGATGGGTCCGAGACAAGCATTCAGCCCCAAACCACCGGGCATCGGGGACCGCCTGCGCCAATGGTGGCTCCGTGTGCGATGTCCCAGCGAATTTCTCTGCGACAATTGCAAGTATGACCATCCCTCCGCATGCACCCACCGCGTCCGTCCCAACGCTGTAAAATGCCCGGACTACACCCCAAAATCCTAACCCGATTCGCCGAAAGTACGTCGCGCAGAGTACCCTCGTAATCGTAATCGTAATCGTAATCGTAATCGTAATCGCACACCCGTCATGGCGAGGGGATGCCGGCAGGCATCGACGTGGCCATCTCGGATCAGCCCCAAGAAACCCCGTCTGGACCCAGAGCGTCTGATATAACAAGCCCGACCTCCCCCCAATGAACTACTCCCGAACCCAAATCAAACTCCTCCTCGTCCCCGCGCTCGTCGTGATGGCCGGATGCGGCTTATTCCGCCGCGATCCACCCCCCGGCCCCGAGCCCCTGACCAAACCAGTCCTCGAGCTCATGCCCGAGTCCGCCGATCTCGTGGTCGCATTCCCGCCCGCGAATCGGATCGGGGAAAAGTCCCTCGCCATGATCCGCGGTGTCGTGCCGGAACCCGCCCGCGACTGGGTCGACGGTTTCATCGCGGCGATCGAAGGTGATCCGGAAACCGACGTCGACGGCTCGAGCGACCTCGCCGCTGCGCTCGGCTCGATGGGTATTGCCGCCAACGCGCCGATCGGGTTCTACCTTCGCACGGCCACGGTTGCCGTTCCCGGGTCGACCGAGATTCCCGCCGACACGCTCGCCGTCGCGTTCGCGTTTACTGCGTCCGACCCGGAAAAAGTCCGCGATTGGCTCGAGACCGTCGAACGCGTGATCGGCGGCGATGAATCGACTGAGGGCGAGTTGACCGCTCTGCCGGCGCCCGGCGAATTAGCCGAGGCGCACGGGTTCGGCGAAAAATTCGGCGGCTATGTAATGTCAGGCGATCGCGTGGTCGTGGGTTACGATCGCGCGTTCGTGCAAGAGATCGCCAATCGTATCCCGAATCCCATGCGCGTCGACTACGGTACGCGCGAATGTCCCGCCGAAAGCGACGACGCGATCGCCGCGCTCGTCCGCGCGGATAAAGCCGGCGTGAACATCGGCACGGTGCTCGCGATGTTCGCGCCCGTGGGCGGACTCACCGAGTTCGTGAGCGCGCATTTTCCCGAAACGACGGGCGTGTTTTCGCGCGATCCGATTCTGCTCACGCTCGATTGGTCGGGCGAGTCCGTCGAAATCGCGGTGCGTGCCGATCTCGAGGAACACGAGTCGTTACGCAAAAGTCTCGGGCCGCCCTCGCGATTACGCATTGCCAAGGCAGTGCCCGCGGCCACGCAAGCGCTCGTCAGTTTTCGGTTCAACGAGGAGTCGAAGGCGCTGTTTCTCGATCTCTTTGCCCAGACGTTTGTGAGCGGTGGCGACGAAGAAATCGTGTCGGACTTCGCGGTTGCCGATGTGTTCGGACCGTGGGTGCAATTTGTCGATGACGAGTTGACGCTCGCGTTGACGGGCAAGACGGAGACCGGCCCGCGCGGAGTCGGCATGCTCGCCGTGCGCAACCGCGGCGTGATGGCCAATTTGCTGCTCTCGTTGCCCGTGCCGGGCGAACGCGTCGAAACGTTCCGCAAAATCGACATCAAAATCATGCCGAATACCGAATTGTTCTACGCCACCGCGCGAAACACCCTCGTCATCGGTACCGACCTTCCGGAAGTGAAGGAGTCGCTCGAGTATTTGCTCGACGGCACATTGTCGCCCGCGTTCGAAAATTTCGAGCCGCGCATCGATCTCGCCGAGCCGCGCTACATCGCGTTCGCCGCGCGTTCCGAATCGGTCTCAGACGCGATCGAGCTCGCGTTCGACATGCCGGAGTGGGGCACACTCCTCCTCGACGGCGCCGAAACGGTTGTCGACGACATCCGTGTCACCGGCGGCATCGCGGGCAAATGGCTCGATACGCGGCTTTCGATCCACTTCCATCCGCCCGCGCCTGAAACCCCCGAATTGGTGACGGAGTAGTTAGCCGCAACTCCACTGTTGAAAGTGGCATGAGGAGTCGACCTAGTCCGCGGCCCAACGTTCGTGGAACTGACTAGCTTCCATTCTTAGGGAGTCTCGCAGCTTCTGACTCTGTTCTTTCCCGCCGGGCATTGACGGAAGCATATTGAAATACTGGCCGATAGCTTGGCGAATTCCTGCAAGGCAAGTCTTCGTTTTGATCCAGTTCTGTGGGCTGAATACGCGATTCGCCGGTTGCGGCTCGTTTGCCGCCGCCTCAAGCGCGCTGTTTAGGCAGGTACCAGCCGCGTCCACTACTTGCCCGATAAGATTGGCGCTTCTTGCCTTCTCATATGCAATCACCGGATCAGGAATTCCGTCTCCTTTTGCACTTGCGTGGCAGAAACAAAGCGAGACAGCGTATAGGTGGTTATATGGCGCGTAGGACCGCATCGCGAGAAGAGATTCGTTCAAGCTGAGCGGATTGTCTTTCTTCCACCTTTTCCAAATCTCTTGCATCCATTGAGAAAGCGCGTGGACATTTTCGGGCGGATACTCGCGATTGCGCTTGAAAAGTTGCTCGAAATGCTTATCAAAGAGCTTGTTTTCGCTGTACGAGATGTTCGGTCGTTGAGAATGCCATGCCATCATCCACTTCGCCAGCTCCATCAGATCGACCACCAACGTCTCGTCGCGATCCGCCGGTGGCTCCTCGCCTCGTTTGGTGATAAAGGCTCCATGAGGATATTTAAGTTCGTAAGCGCGTTTCATCGCGAGAACGCGGCGATCGTTGCTGCGCAAATCCCTGGGCTTGACGGCACTCTGCGAGTTCGTTGAGATGCTGATCCTGTCACCGCGGTTTCGTTCCGGAATCTCGTAGAACCGGAACATCGCATAAGCGATGTCGAGTTCTTTGACACGCTCGCTGCACGAAAGGATCGTATTAAGAGATTGGCAGCCATTGACGTTGCTAAGCCCTTTTATAGTGAGCGTCGCGTCGCTGATGTCGAATTTGTGGCAGATCGCGGTTATCCCGTTGTGCAGGAAAAAAAAGTCGTCGGCACGATTGCTGTAGATCGTGCCCTTGATCCCCTTGTTGACGCGATTATTCAATCCGAGCGACTGTCGCACGTTCTTTTGGAAGAGTGTACCGTCTTTGACACCTGGAAACGCGATGCAGTCCTTGAGCGCGATTGCGGCGACGACGCACTTGGTACCGCCAATTTCCATCGTCATGTACTTGTCTGGCTCAAGCGCGATCTTGTGACTGATGACTGGGTTTTCGCGGTCTAGCGCCAGGTCGTAGCGCCGCTTCAGTTCTTCCGGGTCAACGACGTGTATCTCAGCCGGAAAATCGTCCGCGTCGGCAAGTTCTTCTTGAAAACGCGCGAGGTCTTCTCTTGCCCCAGCCGTGAGCGATCCCGTGACGATCAACTCGAAAGAGACGCTGTATTCGTCCTCAATGGCAGTAGCGACTTCCGCGAGTCGACGCTTGAGTTTTTGGTTGCCAGTTGCCTGAAGCTTGACTAAGTCTTTGAGTTTTACCCAAGACGAGAGCACCTCACGAAGCGGCTCAGCGTCGACGGTCGTTTCGTGCACAAATTTCCCCTGAATGACATAGATCGTTGTACTGTCATCATCAACGACGATCGCATCAATCTGCTGGTCATCCTGTCCATCCGTCACATCTTCGCGCGCTTCGATGTTGTCGCGTGCATGGACGTTTTGGACATACCACGCGACAAACCTCTGTCCGTCGTTGACATATTTCTGCTGAAAATAGTCACTGCGGATTTCCTTCTGGATCACGTCATAAATGGATACCGTGGATTCGGGCGGGACAGAAGTAGAAATCATGTTAGTCAGGGATCCTCGTCAGGTGAGGCCACGATTGTACACGATCTTAAGTCCTAGGGAACCGAGTATCGCTGGAATCTTTTAGCCAGCATAACCCGCCGAGCGCTTACCGAACTGACACCAAGTCAGAGGTCCTCGGAAGCGCCGTCGGATGCGTTAGCGCTCCACGGTTCCCGGACGAGGGGTGAACAGGCCGCAACAATCAAGCTGCGAGATTGCACCGGTCGGTACTCCTTTCAAAGAATTGCCGATCCTCTGGGAATCAGCGGCGAACTTACCCAAAAAATGTCGAGAAGTTTCGCTGGAGTGAGATTCACCTATTCACTCAAAGCGGTACGACCGCGAATTGGGCTCGTGTTGCGGCCTTATCCGAACGTCGTCCGTCGTAAAGGCAACCTTGAGGCGGCCCCCGTCTGGCCTGCGAGTAAATGTTGATCGATTCCCCGGCGGCTTGCCATAACCATGGAGGCGGTACTGGGTCCGGGCGGACCCGTTGGCCGAGGAGGAACCATGGGTGTGTGGTTCGTGGCGGGACCGCGCGACGCGGATGTCGCGCTCATGCTCGAGGTGCGCGTGGGTTGCGAGCGGTCGTTCGCGGAGTTGTATCGGCGCTATCACCGGCGGGTGCAGGACTTTTTCTACGGGCTGACGCGCGACCGTCAGACCTCCGCGGACCTGTGCCAGGAGACGTTTCTGCGCATTTGGCGAGTCCGCGGGCGATATGCGGCGACCGGTTCTTTCCCGTCGTACCTGTTCACGTTCGCCCGGAACATTTGGTTGGAGCACCGTCGGACTGTTCGGAAGACGCAGCGACTCGGCACGCTCGATTCGTCGGATACGTCGTGGAACCTGTTGTGCTCGCCAGAGACCCACGCGCCGGACTCGACAGCAGGCCGGAACGAGTTGCGCGCGCACCTGTTCGCGGCGTTGGACGCCTTGCCCGAAGAACAGCGCATGGTCTTTGTGCTGCGAAACATCGACGGCCTTGCGCTCGAGGAAATTGCCAGCGTGATGCAGTGTCCCGTGAATACGGTGCGTTCGCGAAAGTTATTGGCGCAGAAAAAAATCCGCGAATGGTTGCGCGAGCGGATGGTGACCCCCCGCCATGCGCTGTGAAGAGATTGAACCGAAGTTCGACCGGTATCTGGAAGGCGACCTGCGCGCGGTTGAGCACTTGTGCGTGGAAGTGCACCTGACGCAGTGTTATCTGTGCCGGGAGAGCTTGAACGAGTATCGCGCGATGAATCGTAACGTGTCCGAGCTGTTGCGCCATCCCTCGCCGGAGGACGAATTCGACGCGCTGTGGCGGCGCATCCAATTCGAAGCGCTGGCGGCGGCAGAGCTTCCGCGCGACTCGTTTCGCATGCGCCGGGGCAGTCCCCGATACGCCGTTGCGGCGGGGCTGGTGGTGGTGGCCGCGTGCTCGGGGACGTGGCTGCATCAGCGTATCGAGTCGACCGACGCGCGAAAAAACGGCGTCGAGTTGCAGCACATCCAAGGCCTGCCGCCCGTGATCGAATCGCTGGACCGGCGGACTCGCGCGATCGAATCGAGCGTGGACTCCGGCACGGCGGACGAGGCGATTTCCAATCGGTATCGGGATCCCCTAGTGCCCGAGCGGCGTGGCGCGAATGCCTCTCTTTAGGTATCGCGCGGTCGATTCGGGGGGCGCGCCGATCGAAGGGACGATGGACGAGCCCTCGGCTTCGCGGGTGTCGGCGATTCTCGATGAACGGGGATATCAAGTCAGCTCGATTGAGCAAGTGGCGAAACGAAATTCGTTGCTATCGCTGAAGCCGCGGCTCGATTGGGGCGACATCCAGGTGCTCAACGACCAACTGCTCGCCGTGAGCAAGAGCCGCCTGCCGATGGTCCCCGCGCTGGAGACGCTCGCGATGGACGTGCGCCGGCCGCGCTTGAAACGGGTGTTGACGAGTTTGCGCGAGGACCTCGAGCGCGGGTCGACTTTGGATGATGCGATCGACCGTTGCGCGGACCGCGTGCCGTTTATCTACCGCAGCCTAATTCGGGCCGGCGAGCGATCGGGGAATCTGCCCGGTGTGCTCGCGATCGCGGGGATTCATTCGCGGCGCATGAACGAGATGCGCAACAACCTGCAAACGGCGTTGGCCTACCCCGCGCTCGTGAGTGTTGCGGCGTTCGCGCTGTTATTCGGATTTCTGTATTACTTGATCCCCGGATTCGCGGAAACGTACGCCGATTTCGGCAGCGGTCTTCCCGCGCCGACCCAATTTTGGTTCGATGTGAGCGCGCTGGTGCGTCGGCACGTCGTTGCGGTGTTGATGGCGATCGGGTTGCTCGTCTTTGGGACGCCGCTGTTCATCCGGCTTTTGCGCCGTTGGGAATTCGGTAGCGTTGCGATCGATTGGACGAAGGAACGCATGCCGGTTTTGGGCAAGACCTTCGGCCAGATTTCCACCGCGAGATTCGCGCGATCGCTGGGGACATTGTTGTCGAGCGGCGTGCACGCCGTCGAGGCGCTCGACTTGGCGGCGGCCGCGTCGGGCAATGCGTGGCTACGACGCTCCGTGCGCGAGGCCACCGAACACATCGCCGCGGGTGAACAGATCGCGGACGCGCTTTCGGACACGGGGTACTTCTCGCACACGTTTTGCTGGCTGCTTTCGACGGGTGAACAGCGCGGCGAAATCGAGACCTCGTTACTTTCCATCGCGGAGACGTTGGAGCGCGAAGTCGGACGACGCGATCGCATCGTTGGGTTCCTGGCGATGCCCCTGCTCATCTTGCTAATTGGCTTGGTGATCGTCGCCGCGTTGACCTCGATTTATCTGCCCATATTCTCGTTGGGCGATGCGATTTCTAGTTAGCATGGACCTTCGCAAACTACTCACGACGAATCTGTCGGGACTTTTTTTTGGCCGGAACTACGACACGTCGAAGCCGCAAAAGACGAAGACGTGGAAAGGGCCTCGCTACCGGCGCGAAGGGAAACACGTTCTCGATCTTCTCTTCGTGACCGATCAGTTGCACGGCCTCGTACGGGTCAACGCGCCCATTGTGCAGGGACTGACGGATGCGCTCTCGCTCGACGCGCCGAATTCCAAGGTCGAAGCAATCCTGCTAACGATGCGCGACGACTTGCAGGCGGGCCTGTCCCTCTCGGAAGCGATGCGGCTGCGGCCGCGATTTTTTCCGGGTCCGTACGCGGATTTGATCGCGGCGGGCGAAATATCGGGCAGGCTGGGAGTCATGTTCGATCGCCTATCGCGGGAATCGGAAAGACGGTTGGAGTTGCGAAGCCAGTCCGCGGGCCACTTGACGTATTCCGCAGTTGTTATCGTCATTCAATCGCTCATTCTCGTGTTCCTTTCGACGCGCGTGATCCCGATCTTCCACGAGATGATTACGGACTTCGGCGCGGAAATTCCGTGGTCATTCGGAGTCATCGTTGCCTTCCAGGACGCGATTAGCCTGAACACGCAGGAAGTTGTGCTGTTACTCGTGCTCGCGCTACTCCTCCTGATTGGAATCAAGGCGACCGGGGCATGGTGGCTCATCCGCCGTGCCGCCGCTGCGTTCATCGCCTGGATTCCCGGTTTACGCCGAATCGGTTTGAAGCGGGAACTTGCGACCGTCAACCGCTACCTCTCGGAAACGATTCGCGCGGGAGTTCCGCTTACGGATGCGCTGGCGTGTTTGCAATCGCTCTCGATCGCGCGGCGTTTGAAACGCGCATTCGCGAGGACGCAGGCCCGCGTCGAGGCGGGTCAGACCCTGCAAGACTCGCTCGCGGCCGAAACGTTCGCGTGGCCGCGCTCGTTCGTGGCGTGGGCCGCGATGGGTGAGCGCGCGGGAATGTTGCCGGAGACGCTTGAAGAGGCGGCGGAGGTTTACCTCGAACAATCGATGATGGCGCGCGCGATTCGTGGGCAGGTGATCGCGCCGATGATAACGCTGATAACCGGCGGCATTTCGCTTTTCGCGGCTCTCGCGTGGTACCAAACATACGCCGCCATCGTCGAACATCTCTACGGGTGGCTGTGATCGATGTC
>JBGTJY010000764.1:0-8539 GCA_041744855.1 Candidatus Hydrogenedentales bacterium | reverse complement strand
TCGACGGACTACGACATTTCGGATCGCCTCTATTTCGAACCGGTGACGCTCGAGGACGTGCTGAACATCGTCGATCGCGAAAAGCCGATCGGCGTAATCGTTCAGTTTGGCGGGCAGACGCCCTTGAATCTCGCGCAGGCCCTCGCCGATCACGGCGTGCCGATCATCGGCACCTCGCCGGCCAGCATCGCGCGCGCGGAGGACCGCAAACAATTTCGCGAAGTCGTGCAGAAGCTCAAACTGCTGCAGCCGGTGAACGAGACAGTGGTTTCCGTGGCGGAGGCAGTCGACGTGGCGTCGCGCATCGGTTACCCCGTCGTCGTGCGGCCCTCCTTCGTGCTTGGCGGCCGCGCGATGGAAATCGTGTACGAGCAGTCCGCGCTCGAACGCTACATGACGACGGCGGTCAAAGCGTCGCCCGAACATCCGATACTCATCGACAAGTTCCTCGAAGGCGCGTTCGAGTTCGACGTCGATGCGCTATGCGACGGGGAAACGGTCATCATCGGCGGCATCATGCAGCACATCGAGGAGGCGGGAATTCACTCGGGCGACAGCGCGTGCATTTTGCCGCCGTACGATATCGACGAGGACATCCTCGATCGCCTGCGCGAACAGACGCGCGCGCTCGCGTTGGAACTCGGCGTCATCGGCCTGATGAACGTGCAATACGCCGTGCGCGGCGCCGATATCTACATTCTCGAAGTGAATCCCCGCGCATCGCGCACGGTGCCGTTCGTCAGCAAGGCTGTGGGGATTCCGCTCGCGAAAATTGCCGCGCGCATCATGGCGGGGAAGACGCTGAAGGAACTGGGGATCGTGAAGGACCCCGAGACGACGTACTACTCCGCGAAAGAAGTCGTGCTGCCGTTCATCAAGTTTCCGAACGTGGACACGTTGCTCGGGCCCGAAATGCGCAGCACCGGCGAGGTGATGGGCATCGATCACGACATGGGCCTCGCGTTTTTGAAAAGCCAACTCGGCGCGGGCAACCAGATTCCGTTCTCAGGAACCGTGTTCGTCAGCCTGAACGATTACGACAAGCCGCGCATCGGTTCGCTCGCGGCCGACCTCATCGAACAGGGGTTCAAGATCGTCGCGACGCGCGGCACGGCGGCGTATCTTGGCGGGCTCGGCATCCCGGTCGAAATGGTCTACAAGGTCGGCGAGCGCCGGCCCAACGTCGTTGACCGGATGATCAACGGCGAGATCGCGTGGATTATCAACACGCCGTTGGGCGCCGCGTCGAAATACGACGAGCGGCTGATTCGGCGAACGGCGGTTGAACGCAACATTCCCATGATGACCACGGTATCCGCGGCGCGAGCTGCTATCCTGGCAATACGTGCGGCATCGCAACGAAAACCCGAAGTGATGACATTGCAGGAATACCACGCGGAAATTCACGAAGCGGCGCCTGCGTAAGAAAACTTTTGTCCACAGATTGCACAGATTTTCACAGAAAAGAACTTAGAAAATGCCTGGGATAAAGGGGAAGGCGCTGGTCGCTCAAGGCGGTGGGCCGACCGCTGTCATTAATCAGAGCTTCGTCGGCATCGCGCTCGAGGCGCGCAAGTTTAGTCAGGTCGAGCGGGTCTACGGCGCGTTGCATGGCGTGCGCGGGATCGTCGAGGAGAATTTTCTCGATCTGACGGAAGCGACCACGCACAACCTGAACGCCGTCGCCAACACGCCGAGCGCGGGACTGCTGACGACGCGCGATAAACCCGACCTCGCGTACTGCAAGAAAATTTTCGAAGTTTGCCGGGCCCACGGCGTGCGATACTTTTTTTACATCGGCGGCAACGACAGCGCGGATACCTGCCGCATCGTCAACGAAGAAGCGCAGAACGTCGATTACGAACTGCGCGTCGTTCACATTCCAAAAACGATCGACAACGATTTGCGCGTCACCGATCATTGCCCCGGCTATGGGTCGGCGGCGAAATTCGTGGCGCAAGCCTTCGCGGGCGCGAATCTTGATAACCGCGGCCTTCCTGGCGTCTATATTGCCGTGGTGATGGGGCGAAACGCGGGCTACCTCACGGCGGCATCCGCACTCGCGCGAAAATTTCCCGACGACGGCCCACATCTCATTTATCTTCCGGAACGCCCATTCGAGCGCGAGCGATTCGTCGCGGATGTGCAGAAGGTTTACGCGCAACACAAACGCTGCATCATCGCCGTATCGGAAGGCATCGTCGACGACGCGGGCGTGTTGATTGCCAAGCGTTTTTCGGCGGAGACGGACGCGCACGGCAATGCGCAACTTTCGGGCACGGGCGCGCTCGGCGATTTGCTGGCGTCGTGGATCAAAGCGGACACGAAGATTACGCGCGTGCGGGCCGATACGCTGGGCTATCTGCAACGCAGCTTCCTGGGCTGCGTCTCCGAGGTCGATCAAGCCGAGGCCCGCGAGGTCGGCGAACGCGCGGCGCACTTCGCGATTTGGCACAACCTCGATGGCTCGGTCGCTATTCGCCGCGTCGGCGATTACGCGGTCGAATATTTCCTGACTCCGCTCGATACCGTGGCGCGCGAGACCGTCTCGATGCCAGCCGAATTCATCAACGCCGCGGGCAACGACGTAACCGACGCGTTTCTCCGCTACTGTCGCCCGCTGGTGGGCGCACTGCCCGGAGTCGCGCGCATCGCCGCCCCGACAGTCGAGAAAGTCCTCAACAAATAGGGCCAGCGGGGGATTCATGGGAAGTATGGGAAGTATGAGCCCGACTGACTTTTCTCGCACTCGGAACGAACTGTAACCATGAATAAACCCATCACGCTTTTCGTCCAATGGGCTGGGTGAATTCATAGATTGGGAGCGCCCCGTGTTAGACTTATGGGGCGCGAGACGCGCGGATAGAGGAGTTCGAACCATGCGCCGCTGGGTTGGCAGTATTTTCGGTGTTTTCGCGCTTTGCGCCATGACGGGTTGCGAGACAACCCCCACGCAGGACGGGGCGTTGCTCGGCGGCGCGTTGGGCGCGGGTTTGGGCGCCATCGTCGGCAACCAATCGGGCCATGGCGGCGAGGGCGCATTGATTGGCGCGGGCGCGGGGGCGTTGGTTGGCGCCATCATGGGCAACGAAGTGGAAGAGCAGCGCGCGTACGCGTATCACCAGAGTCAACATCGACCGATTGCAGCGCCGCCGCCACGTCCCGCGCACACCAGCGAACGCGTCGTGCGGGGACATTATGAAACCCGCGTGGTCGAGAGCGCCACGGGCGAGACCTACGAAGAGCGCGTGTGGGTGCCTCACCACTAATCGCCTTGCACCCGAACGAAGGGGCGCCGGCATGGGAATGACGGGGTGATCACGCAATCGCGGTGGCGCAAGGTGGGCGCTATCACTATTGCCGCGAGCGCGGTCATGGCGATTTACGCGGTCGCGACGGATTTGCTTCGCGATAGCCTGGTTCATTTCGTGCGGCTCGTCGGCGGCGCCGATGCCGGGGGAGATCAGACACCGCAGACTTCCGCCTGGGCAGCCGCGATCTATTGGATGGTATTCCTCGCTTTGATCGGCGCGGCATTGTATTGCGGCATGTTGGATTTGCGGTATATCCGATTTCAGTATGCCGTGGAGAAGCGCGCGATTTTCGGCCGAACCCTTGGCGATCAGGATTTTCGCGAGGCGCTGATTAAGGCGTCGAAAGAGAAAGAGTAGCGCCTTACATCCCCCCAGGCTCTTCCCGGACAAGCCTGCCCCCTTCCAAGGGGGACTTTTTGACGTCCGCGACTCGACCTTTACAAGGTACTTTTTTCCAAACCCAAGTTGGCTTCGAAGCGAACCTTTTGTCGCGCGGGATGTTCTGGGAAATCCCGGTTGGTAGGAAGGGACTTTTGGCGCTTTCAGTTGGTATTATCTGGAATCCTGCTCTTTTCATCTTTGAATATGCGTGATTCTCGATTGGATGTTTTCATGATCTTGCGTGTGTGCGTTTGTTTTTCCCTGATTCTTGGTTTGTCGAGTGGTTGCGGCGGCCCGACTCCCTCCGGCCAGACTCCCTCGCCCATCGATCCGGCGTACAAGGATGTGAACACGTTGACGCCGGGCGGCGCGGGGGTATTCGGCGCGGGCGATGTCGAGGTTGTCTCGCGCGTGGAGGCGCGCGTCGATCCGCGATCCGTGACGGACAAGGTGCGGATTGCTGAGACCGAGACCGTGATGGAGAAAGTTACGCGCATTCAGGCGGACGTGTTCGCGCCGCATCCGCCGGAATTTTGGATCAAAATCTCGGTCTTCTCGCGGGAGAACTACCCGCGTCACGCCGTGTTGTACGAGACGACGGTTTTTGTCGACAACGAGGAGGTCGGTAAGTTCGCGTTTGTCGGTGGACCGAACTTAACCGAACCGCACGATTATCCGTTCAACCTGTTTCAGTTTACGAACGGCGTGCCAGAAACGGCGCTGGTCCACGCGCGTACGCGGTTGACGTTGTACAAGGACACGGACCCGACGACGTTTACGCCGGAAACCGCGCCGCCCGCCGAGGAGGTTTCGAAGGCGTCCGTATTGAGTAATTCGTTGCGGATCGATTTCCGTCAGTAGCGCGTCACTCCGAACGGAGACTTAGCCATCAATATCGTACTCATCGGGGCGCATCCGGACGACTGCGAGCTCAATGCGGGCGGCACGATCGTCCGTTGGGCGGAGGCGGGTTTCAAGGTGTTGCTCGTGTCGATGACGAACGGCGACATCGGGCACTTCGAGCAGGCGGGCGGTCCACTGGCGAAACGGCGCGCCGAGGAATCCAAACTTGCGGCGGAACGCGCGGGAGTCGAGTCGCTCGTGCTCGATCATCACGACGGCGAATTGCAGCCCACGCTCGAGACGCGGCGGCAAGTGGTGCGTTTGATTCGCGAGCGCGAAGCGGACGTCGTGGTCACGCATCGGCCGAACGATTATCACCCGGACCATCGGTACACCGCGCAGGTGGTGCAAGATGCGGCGTACATGGTGACGGTGCCTTTTTTTGCCGCGGATACGCCTGCCCTGCGGAAGAATCCAGTGTTCCTCTATTTCATGGATCGATTTCAGAAACCGTATCCCTTCACGCCGGACATCGCAGTGGACGTTGACGACGCGATGGATCGGAAGTGGGCCATGCTCGATGCGATGGAAAGCCAGATGTACGAATGGCTGCCGTGGCATGCGGACCGGCTCGCGGAAGTGCCGCGCGATCGGGCGGCGCGACTCGAATGGCTCAAGTCGTATTGGACTCTGCTCTTCGCCGCGGCCACGGAAAAGGCGCGTAGCGTCCTCGCGCGGTCGTACGGCGACGCGACGGCGAAGGCCGCGAAGTTTGCGGAGATGTTCGAGATTTCCGAGTATGGTCATCAGCCGACCGCCGACGATCTCGCGGCCATTTTTCCGTTCGTTCCGAATTGCGCGGCGAAGGAGGGTCCGGCATGAATCGCTGGAAGCATGCGCCTGCGATCATCGTTTCGATCGCGCTCGTCACGCGCGTCGTAGTTGCGCAGACTGCTGTCGCGCCGACGCCGACGATCACGAGCGAGGGCGAGGCCGTCGTCAGCGTTATGCCGTCCTTCGCTGATTTCTGGTTCACGGCGGAGCGCGTGTCGGATGCGATCTTGAACGCCGCGAATCAGACGATCGAGTTTCGCGAGGCGGTCGAGGCCGCGATGTCGGATCGCAGTCCGAAGCCATTGACGGTCGAAGCATCGAGCATGAACGTGCCGTCCGCGGCGGGGCTTGTCGCGACGCTGACGGTGCGCGTACGTTTTCCTATCATTCAAAACGCCGCGGAGGACGAACGCATACGCGCGTTCGCCACGTTGTGCGACGCGCTACGCGCCACGAGCGCGACGTTGAACTGCGCGATTTCCGGGCCGGTCTTCGGCGTCTCCGAAGCGGAACAGACCGAGCAACAGGCGGTCTCGCGCGCAACGGAGAATGCGCTCTACAAGGCGGACGCGATTGCGGCGCTGCTTCAGTCGCAGGTCTACGCGGTGGAATCGGTCGAGATTGTCGAGACGCAATGGCTGACGAAGGCGGAAGATTCGCAGGAGCATCCGCCGAGTGTTTCGAGGTTGAGTTGTCGGGGGCGCGTGCGGGTCGTGTACCTGATTGCGGGGCAGCAGTAGGTCCGGGGGAGGATTGCTTTGGGTCCGGGTGGAAGCGAGGAGATTCCCGCCTGCGCGGGAATGACGGTTAGGCGGGGATGGCGTCGCGCCGCTTGAAAGGCAGCGGTACAAAATGTTCGCCTTCGCGCTAGCGTAATCCACAGCGCGCCGCTTGAAAAGCGGCGGTACAAATGACCGCTATTCCGCGATACTGCTTTTCAATAGCGCGCTGATCTCATCGGCGGGGTAACCCAGACTTGTGAGGATTTCGCGGGTGTGTTCGCCGAGTTCGGGGGCGGCCTTGGGCGGAGTCTTCTCGATGCCGCTGACGTGCAGCGGATTGTTCACGGTCTGCATCGCGCCGTATTTGGGGTGCTCGTATTCGACGAAGACGCCGTTGGCTTTCATTTGTTCGTCGGCCGCGATTTCGGCATAGCCCGCGGAGAGCGAGTGGGGAATGTCGAACTTTTCGAGACGCGTCATCCAATAGGCGCGATCGTGTTGCGCGAACGCTTGGTCGAGGATGGCGATCAACTCGGGCATGTGTTCGCGTCGAACGTCTCGCGCGCGAAACCGTGGATCGTCGATGAGGTCTTCCAGTTCAAGCGCGCGGCAAAACACGGGCCAATCGCGTTCGACGTTGACGATCGTGAGGCGGAAGAGTCCGCCGTCTTTGCCGCGGTAGTGGAGTGCCGTGAAATTGTGGGAGCGTTCGCGCGGACGTTTCTCCAAAAAAGTCGCGCCGCACAGTTGCGCCTGGATGAGACAAGAATTCGCCCATGCACCGTTTGCGATGAGGGAGGTGCTGACCTTCGCGCCTTCACCGGTGCGTTCGCGGCGCAGCAAGGCCATGAGAATCGCGGAGAAGAGCGCCATGCCCGTGGGGTGATCGCCCGCGGCCGGAGGGAAATGGCCGAGCCATCCCTCGTGCGGAAACACCGTCGCTTCGAATCCGCTGCGCGCGAAATAACAGACGGTGTCGTAGCCCGGCTTCGTGCTCTCCGGCCCCTCTTCGCCGTAGCCGGTGCCGTACGCGTAGATGAGGCGCGGGTTGCGGGATTTGACGTCGTCGAAGCGCAGTCCGAGTTTGGCGAGCGCCTGGGGCCGGTAGTTGGTGAGGAAGACATCGGCGCGCTCGATGAGTTGCAGCAGGATGTCGAGGCCTTCGCGCTGTTTGAGATCGAGCACGATGCTTTTCTTGTTGCGATTGACTTGCAGGTGGCAATACGCGATTTCGGATTCGGGCATCCCCGTGATTTGGTGCAGGTGGCGCAGCGTGTCGCCTTCGGTTTGTTCGACCTTGATGACCTCGGCGCCGAAATCGGCCAACAGCGCGCCGGCGGAGGGGACCATGACGACCGTCGCGGCCTCGACCACGCGCAGGCCATCGAACAGCGAATTCATGGGATGGGTCAAGCGGCTCAGACCAGCCCGTATTGGCGGTAGTGATGGTTGTTGTGCACGCCGTGGATGTGCGACCAAAAGGTGAGCGGCTGCGGTCCCAGGATTGGACTGTTCGCTTTGCGGCTGCCGTCCTTCTCAAGTTCCGTGACGAATCGGTCGAGCGAACTGAGCAACAACGCTTGCTCTTCCGCGAACGGCTTCGATGTCTCCGGAGTGAACTCCGCCGGGGCTTTCAGTTTTCCTTTGGGCCACGTGGTGAGCGCCTGGAAGAAGACGAACTTGATCGGAGCGTGGAGGAGTTTCGGCGTGATGACTTTTACTTCGCCGTCGCCGAGCGACAACTCGACGAGCGTGCGGATGTGCAGGCAAACTCTCGCGGGAACGAGACTGCCCCACTGGCGTTCGGAATTCTCGGTAAGGCTTTGGATTTTCTGCTTGTGGTAGTCGAGGTTCTGCCGGTTGAGGTCCTGAATGGCCATCGCGCCGCTCCAACGAAGTCGCGCCTTCCCAAGATGAGTGGTTATAACGCAGCGCGGTCGGGGTTTCAATTCTCCGATCTTGCGGGCGAACTCGTAGGGGCGGGTTTAAAACTCACTCAGAGTTCGCCTGCGGACCTAGGTCTAGTCGGTTGGCCCGGGCGGCGGGTTGAAACCCGCCCCTCCATACGCGATCCTTGTTGAGCTGGGGACAACGGGTCTTACTCTTTTGAAAGGACTATTGGCGTGAAATTCAAGAGCAGGGTCCGGGGGCGGCATTTCGTCGTTGCTGTGTGGGCCGTTCTGGCGGGTTGCGACCGGCCTCAAGATTCAGTTCCTGATATGACGGATCACGAATCGGCCGATACGGACCTTGTTACTGCGAGCTTGCTGGCCGACGTTGCGTCAATCGATCCCGCAAAGCCGTTTCGCGTTGGCGTACGCTTTTCAATCGCCGATCGGACTCATGTCTATTGGCGTAATCCGGGCGATTCCGGATTGCCCTCGGGGGTCGAGTGGTTGTTGCCGGAGGGATTCGAGGTGGGGCCGCTGCAGTGGCCCGCGCCAA
>JBGTJY010000763.1:0-6955 GCA_041744855.1 Candidatus Hydrogenedentales bacterium | reverse complement strand
GGTCTTCGCGGAGCGCACGGAACAGGCCTATCGCACCGCGCTTGAATTCCATCGAGGCCGGAGGCGCAACGGCTCGTGAAAATTTTGCATGTCGATGAACAGACCGGCTGGCGCGGCGGCGAACAGCAGGCGAGCTGGCTCATGCAAGGTCTCGCGCGCCGGGGCCACGCGATCGCGCTCGCAGGCCGGCCAGGTTCGCCATTCGCGACGCGCGACCACGGCGGGATCGAAATCGAGCGCACTGAGCTACCCTTTCGCAACGAGGCTGATCTCGCGTCCGCGTGGAAGCTCGGCGCTTGGGCGCGCGAACACAAGGTCGACGTGATTCACGCGCATTCGAGTCACGCACACATGTTCGCCGTCCTTTCGCGGCAAGCTGGACATAACTGCCGGATTGTTGTGTCGCGCCGGGTCAGCTTTCCGCCCAAATCGAATCCGATCAATCGCTGGAAATATCGCCGCCCGGACAAATTCGTGTCGGTCAGCGGCGAAGTGGATCGGGTCCTGCGCGATTTCGGCGTGCCGGACGATCGCCGCGCGATCGTCCACAGCTCCGTCGATTTTGATCGGCTGAATGTCGCGCCCATTGCGCGTGCGGTACTCGGCGTTCCGGAAAACGTTCCGTTGCTCGTTTCGGCCGGCGCGCTCGTGGGTCACAAGGATCATGCGAATTTTATCGACGCGTTCCGCCGTGTCCGCAAGGATTTCCCAGATGCGCGCGCCGTAATCGCGGGCGAGGGTCCGCTGCGCGAGGATTTGGTCGAACAGGTTGCGAATCTCGGCCTGCGCGATTGCGTTCATTTCCTCGGCCACCGCGAAGATGTCCCCGCGATCATTCGCGCGGCGGATGTCTATGTCTCGTCGAGTTGGTCCGAGGGCCTCGGTACTTCCGTGCTCGAAGCGCTCGGCTGCGAAACGCCGGTGGTGGCGACTGTCGCGGGCGGCGTTCCCGAGATGGTTATCGACGGCGCGACGGGGCATCTCGTTCCCAATCGCGATCCGGGGCTACTTGCGAACGCCATCGTGCGCAGCCTGCAGGATCGCGGCGCGGCGCGTACGATGGCGAAGCAAGGCCGGCGGCTCGTCGAGGAAAAGTTCAGCGTCGATCGCATGGTCGAAGGCACGCTGCGCGTCTACGAAGAACTGCTCGCGCGTAGGAACGGCACGTGAACGACGTTACGGTGCTGACGCTGGTTCCGAACGCCGGCGATCGCTTGCCACGCTGCCTCGAAAGCGTGACGTGGGCCGACGACGTTTTCTGCGTGGTCGATCCGCACACGACCGACGGCTCGGATGACGTCGCGCGCAAGTACACACCGCATGTTGTCGTGCATGAATATGTGAACGCGGCGGCGCAACGGAATTGGGCGTTGCCGCAAATCTCGACCGAGTGGACGCTAGTGCTCGATGCGGACGAATGGGTTTCGGAAGAACTCGCCGCGCGCATCCGCGAGATCATCGCGAATCCCGATTCGCAGGATGGATATTCGATACGGCGCCGTTCGTATTTCTTCGGCAAGTTGATCGCGCATTGCGGGTGGCACCACGACTATAATCTGCGGCTGTTTCGCACTCAGAAAGGCCGCTACCTCGACAAGCGGGTGCACTCGAAGGTCATCGTCGAGGGCACTACCGGCACGATTCACGAAGCCATGTATCACGATACGTACCGCGATTTCGGAGAATATTTCACCACGTTCCAGCGTTTCACCACCTGGGGCGCGGAGGACCTTTTTGAACAAGGCCGCCGCGCGCGACTCGTCGATCTGACGCTGCGTCCGCTGTTGCGATTCGGCAAGATGTACATCGTGCGCCAGGGATTCCGCGACGGATATCACGGCGCGGTGTTGTGCGGGCTCGGGGCGTTTTCCGTTTTTACGAAATATGCGAAGCTTTGGAATTTGCATCGGCAAGCGAATGAACAGAAGTAGCTGTCCACAGATTGCACAGATGCGCACAGATTTTTTATGAGCCTGATTCGTCTTGAAAATGTCAGTAAATCGTTCGCGGGCGATCCGGTGCTCGAGGACATCAATTTCCGCGTTGAGGATGACGAGAAGATCGGGCTGATTGGCCGCAACGGGACCGGCAAATCGACCATCTTCAAAATGCTGACCGGCGAACTTGAGGCCGACTCGGGCGTCATCGAACGGAACAAGCGCGCGCGGATCGCCTGCCTGGCGCAATTGCCGTCGATCGATAAATCGCGGGCGCTATTCGACATCGCACTGGCGCAATTCGGCAATCTCGTTGAACTCGAAAATCGTCTGGCCGAACTCGAGGCGCAGCTTCACGATCATTCGGAGGAATCACTCGCGGCGTACGGTTCGCTCCAGGATGAATTCACGGTGCGCGGAGGTTATGAGTTTCGTTCGCGCGCGAAGCGGGTCCTGACGGGTTTGGGGTTTCGCGAAGACGAATTCGAACTGCCGTATGGCGCGCTGAGTGGCGGCCAACGCACGCGCCTGTTGCTCGCGCTCGTGTTGCTGGAAGACGCCGACCTGCTCTTGCTCGACGAGCCCGAGAATCATCTCGACATGGAAGCGCGCGAGTGGCTCGAGGAATTTCTGAAGGAATGGCCGCGCGCGTTCGTCATCATTTCGCACGATCGGCATATCCTGAACGCGGTCACGCTGCGCACGGTCGAGGTGATTCGCTGCGGCCTGCAAGGGTTCAGCGGTAACTACGAGGCCTACGCGAAGGAACGCGAGCGGCTTGAAGGCGATCAAGAGCGCGCGTTCAAAAAGCAACAGGAATTCATCGCGCGCGAGGAATCGTGGATCAATCGCTTTCGCTACAAAAATACGAAGTCCCGGCAAGTGCAGAGCCGCATCAAACGCCTCGAGAAACTCGATCTGGTCGATGCGCCGCAAAGCGACGAAGCGACCGCGCGATTCGGACTCGGCGAGGTGGTGCGCAGTGGGCAAGTCGTGCTCGAGGCGAAGCACCTCTCGATGAACTATCCCGGGCTTACGCTGTACAAGGACCTGTCGTTCACGGTCGAGCGCGGCGAACGGGTGGGCATCATCGGGCCGAATGGCTCCGGCAAGACGACGCTGTTGCGGCAACTCAATCGCGCGTTGCCCGGCGGCAGCGGCGAGGTCAAGACGGGGCACAAAGTCGCGCTCGGCTACTATGATCAACAGCACGATCACCTTGTGGCGGAACGCGACGTGCTCACCGAGGTGATGAAGACCCGGCCCGAGTGGACGACCGAGCAACTGCGCACGTTTCTGGGCCGATTCCTGTTTCGCGGCGAGGATGTGTTCAAGCCCGTGAGCGCGCTGAGCGGCGGCGAGCGGAGCCGCGTCGCAATTGCGAAATTGATCCTAAGCGAGGCCAACGTGCTGCTGCTCGACGAACCGACCAACCATCTCGACCTGGTGTCGCGCGTCGCGCTCGAGGAATCGCTCGTGGGTTTTCCTGGGTCGATCGTCGTCGTGTCGCATGACCGCGCGCTCGTCGATCGGCTCGTCGACAAGCTCGTGATCATTTCGAACGGGCAAGGTTCGGTCCATCTCGGGAACTACTCGCATTACCGTTGGAAACAAGGCGCGGCCGCGGTGCAGGAAAAGTCGCCGCGCACCGCGATGAAGATTCGCACGGAGAATCCGCCGCTCGCGAAACCCACGGGTAGCAAAGAAGATCGCAAGCGCCGCAAACGCATCGACGGGCTCGAATCGAACATCGCGGAAATGGAAGCGCTCGCGGATTCGATTGAACTGCAACTGCGCGAAGCCGATCCGCGCAACTACACCGAACTCTCGAAATTGATGAACGAGCTGGACGGCGTGCGGAACGATTTGAAGGGATTGTATGAGGAGTGGGAAGAGCTCGCGGGGGAAACGGCGTAGCACTTGCACAATCGCGGTTCCGGGTAACGCCGGTTTTTAACCGGCGAGTGTTAGCTAGGCGCATCAAACGCGCCGGTTAAAAACCGGCGTTACCCGGAACCGCTCCTTATAGTCCGGCATTCTTGCGCACGCGCAGTCTCAAAGCATTCAGCTTGATGAATGCCCCCGCGTCGCTTTGTTGGTAGGCGCCTTTGTCGGCTTCGAATGTTGTGATCGCTTCGTCGTAGAGCGACTTCTCGGCGCGGCGTCCGACGACCATGCAGTTGCCTTTATACAAGCGCACGCGGCCCGTGCCGGTGACGTTTTCCTGGCTCTTGTCGATGTAGGACATCAACGCGCTCATTTCGGGCGAATACCAGAAACCGTTGTAGATGATCTGCGCGATTTTTGGCGAAAGCTGATCGCGTTGCAGCATGACTTCGCGGTCCATCGTGATAGATTCGACCGCGCGATGCGCCGCGTATAGGATCGTGCCGCCGGGAGTCTCGTACACGCCGCGCGACTTCATCCCTACAAATCGGTTCTCGACGAGGTCGACGCGGCCGATGCCGTGTTTGCCGCCGAGCGTATTCAGTTTCGCGAGCAGGGCGGCGGGCGCGAGGCGTTCGCCGTTCACGGCGACCGGCGTGCCTTGCTCGAAGCTGAGCTCGACGTACTCGGCTTGGTCAGGCGCTTTGCGCGGATCGGTCGACAGCAGGAACATTTCGTCCGGCGGTTCGTTCCAGGGGTCTTCGAGGATCCCGCCTTCATAGGAAATGTGGAGCAGGTTGCGGTCCATGCTGTACGGTTTCGATTTTGTGACGGGGATCGCGATGCCGTGTTTCTCGGCGTAGTCCATCATCTCGGTGCGGCTCGTAAGGTCCCACTCGCGCCACGGGGCGATGATGCGCACGTTCGGCTCGAGCGCGAAATAAGTCAGTTCGAATCGGACTTGGTCGTTGCCTTTGCCCGTAGCGCCGTGCGAAACGGCGTCGGCCTTCTCTTCGCGTAGCACGTCGATTTGCGCCTTCGCGATCAACGGACGCGCGACGCTCGTGCCCAGTAGGTACGACCCTTCGTAGATCGCGTTCGCCTTCATCGCGGGGAACACGAAATCGCGGACGAATTCCTCTTGGAGGTCCTCGACGTACACGGCCGATGCGCCGGTCGCCACGGCCTTGGCGCGCGCGGGCTCGGTTTCTTCGCCCTGGCCGATGTCGGCGATGAACGCGACGACGTCGGCGCGGTAGGTTTCCTGCAGCCACTTCAGAATGATCGACGTATCCAGCCCGCCGGAATATGCGAGAACGATTTTTTTGATCTTTTGGTTCACGAGCGGTTCCTTATGGCCCTAACAAAAACGAGATTGCCACGGCCGCGCGCTTGCTTAGGCTGGTATGGAGTCTAAGGCGCGCGGCCTCGCAATGACGAGTGTAGTGGGCAGTTCCTTAGTTCTTGTTGCCCATCAATAAAACCATCACGGCTTTTTGTGCGTGCAGCCGGTTTTCCGCTTGATCGAACACGACCGAGTGCTTGCCTTCGATTACTTCGTTCGCAACTTCTTCACCGCGATGCGCGGGCAGGCAGTGCATGAACAGCGCGTTGGGTTTCGCGAGCGCCATCATGGCCGCATTCACTTGATACTTTGCGAATACCTTCGCCCGTTTCGCCTTTTCGTCTTCCTGACCCATGCTGGCCCACACGTCCGTGTACACGACGTCCGCGTCCTTCACGCCGAGTGACGTATCGTGACAAATCCGGAATGACCCCTTTGCGTTCATCTGTACGTGTTGGCGCTCGCCGTTTTCGATTTCGTAACCCTCGGGGCAAACGAGCGTCAGGTGAAACGGATAGTGACACGCGAGGTTTGCCCAGGACGCGCAGACGTTATTGCCATCGCCGACGAATGCGATGCGAAGCCCATCGAGCTTGCCGAATCGTTCGCGCAATGTCTGCGCGTCGGCGAGAATTTGGCAGGGGTGCAGCTTGTCGGTCAGCGCATTGATGACGGGGACCGAAGCGCATTCCGCGAGCTCGACGACGGCGGCGTGGCTGTGCGTGCGCGCGACGATGCCGTCGACCCAGCGATCGAGATTGCGCGCGACGTCCGGGATCGATTCGCGCACGCCCAGCGTGTCCTGCGTGAAGATCGCCTGGCCGCCGAGTTGAAACACGCCGACTTCAAACGTGACGCGCGTGCGCAGGCTCGGTTTTTCGAAGACGAGCATGACCGTGCGCCCGGCGAGCGAGGTCGAAGTCTTTCCAGCCTTGAGGTCGCGTTTGAGTTCCGCCGCGAGCCGCAAAATGGCTTCGACCTCGTCCGACTGCAAATCGGCAAGGGAAATGAGATCGGAAAACATCAGACCGAGCCGAGTATGGAGTCCAAGGTATCGACGACGCGATCACATTGCGCGCGCGTGACGATGAGCGGCGGGAGAAATCGAAGGACGTTCGCGCCGGCGGGGCCGCAGATGATTCCCTCGTCGAGCATGGCGTTGATGATGGCGCCGACGGGTTTGGCGAGTTCGACGCCAATCATGAATCCCGCGCCGCGCACGTCGACGATGATCGGGCGTTTCTTGCGTAGATTCTCGAGGCCGTCGCGGAAGTACTTGGCAGTCGCGGCGGCATTTTCAATGAAGCCTGGCCGAAGGAGGACGGTGAGCGTGGCGACGGCAGCGGCGGAACAAAGCGGATTGCCGCCGAAGGTGCTGGCGTGGGCACCCGGCGCGAATGCCTCGGCGAGCGCTTCGCGGCATCCCATCGCGCCGATGGGTACGCCATTTCCGAGGGCTTTCGCGGTGGTCATGATGTCGGGCGTGATGCCGTGTTGCGTGTGATTGAATAGCGAGCCCGTGCGCCCGCAGCCGGTCTGAACCTCGTCGAGGATGAGGAGAATCCCGCGCTTGTCGCAGAGCTCGCGTACCGCGGGCAGATAGCCCTTCGAGGGTACGCGTACGCCGCCCTCGCCCTGGATCGCTTCGAGAATGATCGCGCCTACGTCGGGCGTGATGGCGGCTTCGAGCGCGGGGATGTCGTCGTAGGGTACGTGGCGGAAACCTTCGGGGAGCGGCGCGAAACCTTCGTGATACTTGGGCTGGCCCGTGGCGGCCAGCGCGGCG
>JBGTJY010000762.1:0-3382 GCA_041744855.1 Candidatus Hydrogenedentales bacterium | reverse complement strand
AGTCACCCACGACGACTACGCACCTGTCGAAAAACTCGCGAAGGACTTCGGGTTTATCAAGTAAACTGGTCGTTCTGAGTGTACGACCGGCCGCGCCAGTCATTGGAATAAGAAACGCCGATCTCACGGTCATTCCTGCGCAGGCAGGAATCTCCCATTCCGATCCGGCGCGTCGGGTTAGTGTGGAGATTCCTGCCTGCGCAGGAATGACGAGACGCTTGGTAAATATGTCAGCACAAAACGGAATCATCCGAATCGACGGACTGCACGTCATCTACGGTGACGTATGCGTGCTCGATGTCCCCAGCCTCGAATTTCGCAGCGGCGAACGCGTGTTCCTCCTCGGCCGCAGCGGCTCCGGCAAGACGACGCTCATGCGCGTCGCCAAAGGCCGCCTCAAACCCGCGACGGGGACGTGTCGCGTCGCCGGCGGGGATCCGCGATCTGCGTCGCGCGCCGAGCGCCGCCAAATTCAACGCCGCATCGCCATGATCGATCAAGAGTTCTACCTCGTGCCGCGCATGCGCGTCATCGACAATGTGCTCTCCGGATGTCTCGGGCGTGTCGGCCGCTTTCGCAGTCTGCTCGGTTGGTATCCCGTGGCCGAATGGGAGAAAGCCGAACAAATCCTCGCGGAAGTCGGCCTAAAAGGACTCGGCAATCGCCGCGTCGAAACGCTCAGCGGCGGACAACGCCAACGCGCCGCGATTGCCCGCGCGCTCATGCAAGAGGCCGAGGTCATCCTCGCTGACGAACCGATCTCGAATCTCGACCCCGAATTGGCGGAAGATGCGCTCGAGTTACTCGTCGAATGCGTCGAGCGCCGCGGCGTGACGCTCGTCGTCAGTCTGCATCAGCCCTCGCTCGCGAAACGGTTCGCAACGCGCCTCATCGGCCTGGCGGACGGCGCGATCATCTACGATGGACCGCCCGAAAAATTGACCGACGAAATTGCGCATCGCGTCTACCGCGAGACGCTCGAAGACGACACCGTGCGCCCGAAAGACACTGCGCGCCCGAAAGGAGAGGAACATGACGACGCTGCGCCAGGAATGGCGAAACCGGCTTCTCCTCCAAATCTTCGCGTGCTCGATCGTTAGCGGCCTCGTCGCGTGGGCGTTCTGGCGCTCGGAAATGAGCTTCAGCGCGCTCATCAGTTCCGGTCCACGCTTTGTTGAGTTTTTCGGACGCCTCACCCCGCCGGATTGGACCGTCACCTCGCTCGTGATCGAATCGGCGATCGAAACGCTGATGATCGCGCTCGCGGGCACCTCCCTCGCGTTCGTTGTTTCGCTCCCGCTCGGTTTCTTGGCGGCGTCCAACGTATCGCCGCCGTGGATTGCGCACCTGGTTAAGGCCTTCCTCGGATTCGTCCGCGCTATTCCGCTGATCGTCGTCGCACTCATCATGGTCGCGGCAGTAGGGCTCGGCCCCTTCCCCGGCATGCTCGCAATCGGATTCCATTCGATCGGCATGCTCGGAAAATTCTATGCGGAAGAATTTGAAACCGCCGACCGCGGAATCATCAACGCCATCGACGGCACCGGCGCGACGTGGCTGCAAACCCTTCGCTACGGCCTCTTCCCGCAATGCGTGCCGCAAGTGGTCAGCTTCACGGTCTACCGCTTCGAAATGAATTTCCGCGACGCCACGGTTCTAGGCCTAGTCGGCGCAGGCGGCATCGGCTACTACATCCAACTCTACGTCCAAGGCTTCTACTACGAACGCGTCGCGGTGCTACTCGTCGTCATCATCGCGGTAGTCCTCCTCCTCGACCAACTCACCTACTGGGTCCGCCGCTGGGTGCGCTGAAGCTGCACAATCGCCCCCGCCACATCAGTCGTCCCCGCAGGCAGTAGGCGGGGCCCTCCTCCGCACTCGTCATCGTCATCGTCATCGTCATCGTCATCGTCATCGTCATCGTCATCGTCATCGGGCGACCGACTTATTCAATAATCGATCAATCCAACAAATGCGCAGAAAAGTCAATCAAGTTACCCTTGTTTCCCAAAAAAATCTTCGCAAAAACGCAACACCCACTGCCAATCTAATAGAAGGCACTTGTCGCGCAATCCCCGCTTCAGCTCTCCCCATACTCTTTCAATTTCCGATACAACGTCCGCAACCCAATTCCCAATTGCCGCGCGCACGCTTCCTTGTCGGCATCGCACGCGCGCATCGTTTCGAGAATCATGATGCGTTCCGCGTCGGCCATCGTCGCTCCCACCGGCACGAGTACATCTCCAGCTTCGCGCCTTGCCGCCGAACGAATCTCGTCCGGCACGTCCGTGATCGTCAGCGCCCGTCCCGGTTTCGTACTGTAAACCATAATCTCGACACATTCCCGCAATTCGGAAACGTTGCCCGGCCACGCGTAACGCTGCAATATCCCCAACGCGTCGGGTCCGAACCTGGGCGCGGAAATCCCGCGCCGCTGCGCCGCGACGGTCGCGAAATACTCGATAAGCAACGGAACGTCCTCGGTCCTGTCGCGCAACGGCGGCAACTCGATCTGGATCGCACCGAGTTCGTTCCGCAGCGTTTCGAGAAACGTCGACGCCGATTTCGCGCGCAGTTGTTCCGGTTCCTCCGCGACGATTACACGCGCACTCGAGCGCAGCCGCTTTTTCTCGCCCGGACGCGCGTACGCCCCATCGCGAATGAGCGAGACGATTGCACCATGGCAACTCAGGGGCAATGACGCCACGAAATCCAGGTACAACGCGCCGCCATCCGCGATCTCGATCCGCCCCCGCACACTATCCGCGGGCAAGCCGAACAACTCGCGCTCGATCATGGGCGGCGTACCGGCGCGGCAATCGAGCTTCACGAAAACCCCGTCGCGCCGCGCGCTGCTGTTATGAATCGCTTGCGCCGTCGTGTCTTTGCCCGTGCCGCGCTCGCCAATGAGGATGACGGGATCGTTCGCGCTCGCGCAGAGTCGCATCGCGTTATACACGAGCGTCATGGCGCGCGAGTGCCCAATCACGCTCGTCAGCCCGTAGCGTTCGTCGAGCCGCCGCTTGAGTTGCTGTTGCTCGTACAGTAATTGCTGGTACGCCGCGCCGCGTTGAATGACCGCCTCGAGTTTTTCCAGATTGAGCGGCTTCGTTTGAAAGTCGTACGCGCCGTGGCGCATCGCTTCCGTCGCACGCGCGGTCTCCGACGGCCCGGCAATCACGATGACGCACACGTCCGGCTTGCGTTCCCGCGCAACGTTCATCAGCCGCATGCCATCGATGCGCCCGACGTGCAACGCCGTCACCAGGACGTCGAACGACTGCGAATCAAGACAGTTGTACGCCTTCTCGCCAGCATCGACGCGCTCGACGGCATAGCCTTGCCGTTCGAGGAATGCCGCGATATCGATGCCCGATTCGTC
>JBGTJY010000761.1:0-5002 GCA_041744855.1 Candidatus Hydrogenedentales bacterium | reverse complement strand
CGCGCAGCAGGTCGTGAAGATCGTTCACGACAAGTTGGTGACGCTGATGGGCGGCCACAATGAGCCGCTGCGGATGGCCGATAAGCCGCCGACAATCATCATGATGGCGGGCTTGCAGGGTCAAGGCAAGACGACGAGCGCGGGCAAGATTGCGTTGCATTTGAAGAAGAAGGGACACAAGCCGTTGCTGGTCGGCGCGGACGTGTATCGTCCCGCGGCCATCAAACAGTTGGAAGTCGTCGCGGGCCAGGCGGGCGTTGAATTTTTCAGTCTCGGCGAAAAGGCGAATCCCGTGGACATCTGCGTAATGTCGCGCGGGGAAGCACAGATGCGCGGTTGCGACGTGATCATCCTCGACACGGCGGGCCGCTTGCACATCGACGAGAAGATGATGGCGGAAGTGCGGCAGATTCAGAAGCAGGTGACGCCGCACGAGATTCTGTTCGTCGCGAATGCGATGACGGGTCAGGACGCGGTCAATTCAGCGAAACAATTTCATGAGGCGTTGCCGTTGACGGGCGTCGTGTTGACGCAGATGGACGGCGATGCGCGGGGCGGCGCGGCGATCAGCTTGATCGACGTCACCGGGTGCCCGATCAAGTTTGTCGGCACGGGCGAAAAACTTGATGCGCTGGATGCGTTTCATCCGCGTCGGATGGCGGATCAGATTCTCGGCATGGGCGACGTGGTGTCGCTGGTCGAGAAGGCACAGGAAGTTGTCGATCGCGAACAGGCGATCAAGTTCCAGGAAAAGGTGCGCAAGGCGTCGTGGGATTTGGAAGATTTCTTGGGGCAGATGCAGCAGTTGAAGAAGATGGGGTCGTTTTCCGAGATCGTCCAGAAGATCCCCGGGCTGAATCAGCTTGTGGGCCAGGGGATGGAGGTCGACGAGGACGAACTGAAATATGTGGAAGCGATCATCAGTTCGATGACGAAGCAGGAACGGCACAAGCCGAAATTGATCAATGGCAGCCGGCGGCGGCGGATCGCGGCGGGTTCGGGTACTACCGTGGTGGATGTCAATCGGCTGTTGAAGGATTTCGAGAAGTCTAAGAAGTTGATGAAGCAGATGTTGAAAGGCGGGAAGGGCGGGCGCGGGCCTCGCGGCGGCGGGATGCGGCGGATGTTGCCTGGGATGTAGCTACGCGCGTCGGTCGATGGACGCTATGGACTTGATGGACTGAATGGACGAGGTCGACAGTTAACTTTGGATTCGAGGTTTTTGGACTGATGGCTACTGCAATTCGATTGAAGCGTGGCGGGCGGACTCATGCGCCGTATTATCGGCTCGTGGTGGTGGATAGCCGCGACAAGGCGACTGGGCGCGTGATCGAGGAGATCGGGATTTATCATCCTTGCGCGAAGCCGGAGCCGAGGACGGAAGTGAAAGAGGAGCGCGCTTTGGCGTGGCTCGCGACGGGCGCGCAGCCTTCGGACACGGCGCGTAACTTGTTGTCGAAGGCGGGGATCATGGTCCAGCATGCCAGCGCCAAGGCGAAGGCTAAGGCGAAGGCAAAGGGTGGGGAGAGTTAGGGCGCGCTTAGCTTACTTGGTGCGCGGCCGGTGTTGTTGGCTCGCGTACGATTTTACGATTACGATTTACGATTACGAGCACGAGCACGATGAGTAATGAGGTCCCCGCCAACTGCTTGCGGGGATGACGGTTTGACTGAGGGCTTTACGTGAGAGAATTGATTGAGTTGATATCGAAGAAGCTTGTTGAGCATCCCGAGGACGTGGAGGTGCGCGTTATCGAGGGGGACAGCGAGCAGACTTTTGAGCTGCGCGTGCATCCCGAAGACATGGGCCGGATCATCGGCAAGAACGGACGCGTCGCGAAGGCGGTGCGGACATTGGTCGGTTCGGCGGCGGCGAAGGCGAATGTGCGGGCGACGTTGGAAATTGTCGAATAAAACCGGAGGCTGTTGATCAGCACCCGAAACGATGAGTGAGCTGCGTACCTTGATCGGACGAGTGACGAGCGTGAATCCGGCGAAGCGGGAAATCCGCGTGACGCCCATCGCGCGCCGCGTGCCGGACATTTCTGGCGTCGAGACGGTGTACGTCGCGGCGGCGGGTCAATCGGAGCTGGCGTGCAAGACGGCGGCGATTCGAATGACGAGCGATCAGATTATCGTTGAGCTTGCCCCGGGCGTGCTGCGCGATACGGTTGCGTCGTTTCGCAATGGCGCGGTTTCGGTGGATTCGGCTGGGCTGCGGCCGGTCGACACGCCGGAGTTCGAGGGCGAGTCGTTGTTGGGCTTTTACATCGAGACGGCGGACCACGGGCGGATTGGCCGCGTGGCCGCGGTGATGGACACGCCGGCGCACGATGTATTGGAAATTGAAACGCCCGGCGGCGGGAGCATTTTGGCCCCGCTGGTCGAAGAATGGATCGATCGGATTGACTGGGACAAGCGCGTGATTTTTGCGAACGACATGACCGCGTTCGCCGTGCACCAGGAACCCGATCCGACGACGCGTTTGGTGTAGTGGAGGTTATCGCGCAAGCCGAGATGGCCACGTCGACGCCGTGCCCCTGCGGGACCCAGCGTCTCCTCGCCATGACGAGTTGGGCGAACAGCGTCTGCTCGCCATGACGGAATGTGGGTAGCAGGGCGATGCGCATCGATGTCCTGACATTGTTTCCGGAGATATTTGAATCGCCTTTGCGGGCGAGTTTGTTGGGTAAGGCGTTAGACGAGGGCAAGCTCGAAATTCGCGTGACGAACATTCGCGATTTCGCGCGCGATCCGCACCGGACTTGCGACGACGCGCCTTATGGCGGCGGGCCCGGGATGGTGATGAAGTGCGAGCCGATTTTCGAGGCCGTTGAGAGTTTGCGCGGCGCGAATTCGCTTGAGCGCGTGATTTTGCTGAGTCCGAAAGGGCGGCGGCTCGACCAGACGATTGTTGAGGAGTTGAGCGCGGCGCGGGATTTGGTGTTGATTTGCGGACGGTACGAAGGCGTCGATGAGCGCGTGAGCGAGGCGCTTTGTACGGACGAGATTTCGATTGGCGATTATGTTCTGAGCGGCGGCGAGTTGCCGGCGCTTGTGTTGATAGAGGCGATTAGCCGGCGCGTGCCCGGCGTGATTGGGCAATGGGAATCGGTCGAGACCGATTCGTTCGCGAGCGACAACGCGCGATTGCTGGGTCCGCCGCAGTACACGCGGCCCGCGGAGTTTCGCGGGATGGCGGTGCCGGAGGTGTTGCGCAACGGCAACCACGCGGAGATTGCGCGGTGGCGAAAGGCTGAGGCGTTGCGCTTAACGAGGGCGCGGCGGTCGGATTTGTTGGATGGCGCGGATAGACGGAAAGAGTGAGAGGTGTAGGGTCGTTTCCAGAATAGTTCGATGACGATGACGCGCGTCATGATGCGCGCAAGATGACGATGACGACGATGGAAAAATCGCTCGCTGAATGAACGCGAGAATTACCGGCTGGGCCGGGGAGTTTGAACAGTGAACCTGTTACGTGAAGTGAAAATGAAACAGATGAAGCCCGCGGGGAAAATTCCGCAATTCCGCGTGGGCGACACCGTGCGCGTTCACTTTCGCATCGTTGAGGGCGAAAAGGAACGCATTCAGGTGTTCGAGGGCGTCGTGATTGGACGCAAGGGCGGCGAGAGCCCCGAGGCGCGATTTACCGTGCGTCGTGTCGCGTTCAACGAGGGCGTGGAGCGCGTGTTCCCGTTGCATTCGCCGCGCGTCGAAAAAGTGGAAGTGAAGCGCGAGGGCCAGGTGCGGCGCGCGAAGTTGTACTACCTGCGCGAACGCGCGGGCAAGGCGGCGCGCGTGAAAGCGAAGGGCCGCACGGCCGGGGGCGCGATGGACGAGGCAATGCCGGCCGGCGAAGATGCGGGCGGTGGTGCGGAGTCCGGGGCTGCGGAAACGGCGAACACCAACTCGTAGGCGGTTCTGTTTGTGCGCGGCGCGGGCGGAATGGACGCGGTGGACACTATGGACCGTATGGACATGGTGGACTCGGTGGACAGATTGCACAACCGTCGGGCCTGCGGGTACTTCGTGGCGCTGAAAGCGCTTGCGCGGCATTCGCGGAAACCGCAATAAAAACGCACTAAGTGAATCTCACAAGGAAATCAGGATGAAGATTGCTGTTTTAATGAAGCGGGTGCCGGATACCGCGTCGGTGTTCAAGATTGGATCGGACAGTAAATCCATCGATTTGGCCGGGCTCAAGTACGTGATTAGTCCGTATGACGAATACGCGCTCGAAGAGGCGATCAAGACCAGGGAAGCTGGCAAAGCCACCGAAGTAGTCGTGGTGACGATGGGCACCGAGGGCGCGCAGGAAACTATCCGCACGGCGCTTGCGATGGGGGCGGATCGCGCCGTGTTCGTGAAGGATGACGCGACGAAGAATTTTACGAGCCGGGGCGCTGCCGAGGCGTTGGCGGCGGCGTTGAAGACGGAATCGCCGGAACTGGTTTTCGCGGGCAAACAAGCAGTCGATGACGACGCGTCGCAAGTACCGGAACGTGTTGCCGAGCTGATGGGTATCCCCCACGCTTCCGTGGTTTCGAAATTCGATTTGAATGGGACAAAGGCGACCGTCGTGCGCGAGATCGAGGGTGGACACTACGAGATCGAAGTGCCGTTGCCGGCGTTGTTCACGATCGAGAAGGGCATCAACTCGCCGCGCTATCCGACGTTGCCGAATATTATGAAGGCGAAGAAAAAGGAAATTAAGGAGCTGACGCTGGGCGGCCTCGGGCTCGATGGCGCGGCGCTTTCGTCGCAGCTTCAGGTGGAGTCGATGGCGTTGCCGCGGCAGGATCGGCTTGCGAAGATTTTGGATGGGGATACGAGCGAGCGGGTGAAGAAACTGCTTGGGATTTTGAAGGAAGAGGAGAAGGTGCTGTAGGTTTCGTCGCGTCGGCACTCGGCGATGGACTCGAAGCAGAGCTTCTGGGACAAGTGCGTTCCCAAATAGAAATTTGGGAACGAGGTCTACGTTCATATTCTCGTTCCCAAATTTC
>JBGTJY010000760.1:0-3046 GCA_041744855.1 Candidatus Hydrogenedentales bacterium | reverse complement strand
ACGAGTTGCGGACGATACGGCCCCGTCGCTTTCGCCGCGTAGGTCATGTATTGGATGATGGCCCCAAATTCATTCGCCAGGTCTTGGTTCAACTTTTCGATCAGCTTCTGCTTGTCCATGCGGCGCGTCTCCTTATATCGTGTCGGTCCGAAATCGATGACGGACGCCTCATACTACCATCCTTCGACCCCTATCATCTTTCGCTCCGACCTTCCGGCGAAGGCGGGAATCTCTCCGCTTTCCCCCACTTCCTCATCTTATGGCGACGTTTCAAACTGTTCATCCGTACTACAATCTTCCATCTTCCATCATTTTTTCGAAGAAGTTTGGCCAAGCCACCGCCTAACTCAATGCGGCGTCAACCGTTTCGTCATCGTCATCGTCATCGTCATCGTCATCGCAATAGAGCTTTCATCAGTGTTCATCTGGGAATATCGGTGTTCATCTGTGGTGAATTCTTTCGTGAGAATTCGTGTGCATTCGTGGCTAAAATTGGTTCCGGCCACGCCGCGCTGGCAGGATTGAGCTCGTTTCGACCGGGAGTCGCACTTGGAACACAAGGGTCTCTTTTATCAAAACGTAATCGCGGTCATCTGGGATTTCGACAAAACCCTCTCGCCCGATTACATGCAACGCCCGATCTTCGAGGCCTACGGCATCGACGAAGATCGATTCTGGGCCGAGGTGCGCGCCCTGCCGAAATACTACGCGCGCGCCGGCATCAAAATTCAGGAGGACACCTGCTACCTCGGCCACCTCCTGTCCTACGTGCGCCACGGCCGCATGCCCGATCTGACGAACGATCGCCTGCGTGAACTCGGCTCGGCGATACGATTCTTTCCCGGCCTCCCCGATTTTTTCGAACGCATCAAGCGAGAACTCGCGACACCCGAATTCGCGGCAGGCGATCTGCGGCTCGAGCACTACGTCGTCAGCACCGGGCTCGACGCAATGGTACGCGGCTCCGCCGTCGCGCCATTCGTGACGGACGTCTGGGCCTCCGCCTTCATCGAGTCCCCCGCGGATCCCGATACCGACTTGAACGGCGCGCCGCCGAGCGGCTGCATCAGCCAAATCGCGGGATTCCTCGACAACACGACCAAGACCCGCGCGCTCTTCGAAATCAACAAAGGCGTCAACATGGCCGTAGGCATCTCGGTGAACGACACAATCCCCGAAGGCGAACGCCGCGTCCCGTTCAAAAACATGATCTACATCGCGGACGGCCCCAGCGACATCCCGTCATTCTCCGTCGTGCGCAAACACGGCGGACTCACCTACGCCGTCTACAACCTAGAGTCGCAACACCACTACGAACAAGCGGAAAAACTTCACCGCGCCGGCCGCGTCGACATGTTCGGAAAGGCCGACTACACCGAATCCAGCGAAACTTCGCGATGGCTACAGTTGCAAGTGAGCAGACTCGCGCGGCGCATCCTCGAAGAACGAACCACGGCAACCAAAAGCCGAATTCAACCCGGTCCCGTCCACGATCCGGAGAAATCGCGGTAACTGTCGTACTCGAGAACGGCATTCCTGAGCAGCGCGAGGCTCAGGAAACCCAGAGTCCGCGTTCGTAGATTAGATGCCACTCGCCGTCCCGTTTTTCCAACGCGCCAATCGCCCCGCTCCCATGCGCGACCAGGTAAAAGGGAACCCGACCGTCAACCGGCTCCCCGAACTTTAGTCTGAAAGTCGGGAAAGTCGTACCCTCGAGCACCACAAACGCCGGAGTAGTCCGGTCTACGTTCGTAACAACCACCGGCGCTTCCAGGCGCTCGAGGGCTAACAGGGCTTTAAGGTACTCGATATGAACTTCGAGGCCCGTTACATCGACCTCACCCGTCAACCGATAAGAAATCGCGACGTCGGGATGGGGTGCGGTTCGGCCCAGTCGTTGCAGGGCCAATCGCGCCGCAGTACGCTGATAGCGATGAAAACTCTCGTTGATCAACACGCGTTCAATGAGCGGAATGGAAGATTGTGATCCATCGGAGCCCAACGAGCTTAAAACCGTCTCGATCGCGCGGTTCCGTACGAAATACTCCTCCTCTTGCATGAGGCGCTCCAACAACTTCTGGAAGGCCTGTACACGTTGCGGCGTGGATACCTGGCGCGCGATGTGAATCAAGCACAAACGATAATATCCATCAGATGACTCCAGTTCCTTCAGAACTAACGGAAGCGCAGCCTCGCCCCGGCCAATCAGAATCTGTGCGGGCGCGTCATAGCCCATATCGAAGGGATCGTCTTCAATCTCACGGAGAAGGTCCTCCGTCGGCCGTCCGTCGTCGATTACCGGCGGTTCCTCTTTTCGTTCGTCCTCCAACTCCGTGACGAACCGCCTCCATTCCGGAAACGCGCCGAAAAGAGCTTCGATCTCTTTTTCCGACAGTTCGTGGGCCGCGGTGCTGAAGTGGTGCATCAGCGCGATGAGGAGGATGCAGCAGGCTCCGCGAAAAACTCCGGCGCTCATGACTGTTCCCGCTGATAGCACACGACCATCGCGCCAATCACCCCGGGAATCCATCCCGCAAGCGTAAGCACGAACACAATGAAAAACGCGCCGCAACCCTTGTCGATGACAGCAACGGGCGGCAGCAGCACACACAATATCGCGCGAAGAATTCCCATTCCCTATCTACCTGTCTGTTACGAAAATAGACGTGGCACGGGCTTCCAGCCCGTGGTCCCGAGGCTACGGCCAAGATGGCCGTGCTACGCTGACCCCATTTTTCTTCGTTTCAGGGAGAGGCCAAAAGGCCTCATGGCGACTGCTACGAAAATACGATCCCCACGCAAAGCCTCGTGCTCGTGCTTCGTAATCGTAATCGTAATCGTAATCGACGTAACAGCCAACTCCATATTCTCGTTCTATCAGTAGGAAGGCTAAGCCTTCGTGACAACTCGTGATCCACATCCCACGATAGTACGCGGCCAACCGGCGATCAAATCCAAGCAGCGCTCCCAAGAAGCGAAAACCAACCGTCATTCTGAGCGGCAGCGAAGAATCTCAATCGCGCGAGATTCTTCACTGGCGTTCAGA
>JBGTJY010000759.1:0-2414 GCA_041744855.1 Candidatus Hydrogenedentales bacterium | reverse complement strand
CACGATGCTTTCGGAGCTGATGGGAATTAATGCGTTGCTGCGGCGGCGGGGCGGGATTGTCCGGCTATGTGGTTTAAAACCGGCGGTTCGCGACGTTTTTTCGATTACGAATCTGGACGAGGTGTTTGAGATACATGACGACTGCCGGAGTTGTTTGCAGGCGTTTCGGGAGGAGGTTTCGGGGGGGTAGGGTTTACCGCGGAGGTCGCTGAGTACGCAGAGGTGGTGGGTTTAGGTTGTGGACTCGATGGACAATATGGACTTGATGGACGATGTGGACTTGGGGTTGGGGCGAGGGGTTTTGGATTCGAGGGTCGGGATAAAACCAAGTGTGGCGGTCGGGCAGTCTAATGGGGTGGAGTGAAACCTTGGGATTCTTGCGAAAGGGTTTGTGGCTTATGAGATTGCGGGCGAAATTACTGGTTTGGTGCGCCGGACTGATGGCGATCGGGGCGCCCGCGTTTGCTGCGCCGACGTTCACGAAGGACGTTGCGCCGATTTTGTATGAGAACTGCGTGAGTTGTCACCGGCCGAATGACGTGGCGCCGATGTCGTTGCTGACGTACAACGAGGTGCGGCCTTGGGCGAAGGCGATTGAGAAGAACGTGAGCGAGGGCGTGATGCCGCCTTGGCACGCGGACCCCGGTTATGGTCCGTTCAAAAACGAGCGGAGCCTGACGAAAGCGGAAGTCGCGACGATTGTCGAGTGGATTCAAGCGGGCACGCCGCAGGGCGACCCGAGCGACCTGCCTGAAGCGCCGGAATTCCAGGACGCGGAATGGCGGCTTGGCGAGCCGGACTATATTGTCGAGTTCGGAGAAATCTCGGTGCCGGCGGGGGGACCCGATCAGTTTCATGCGTTGACGGCGAAGACCGACTTTCCCGAAGACAAGTGGATCACGGCGATCGAGATTAAACCGAGCAGCCGCAAGGTGGTGCATCACGTCATCTTGTGGCAGGGCGCGATTGGCGGGACCAGCGGGGAGACGAACGGCTGGCTTTCGGCATGGGCCGCGGGCGCGGAGCCGGATGTATTTCCCGAAGGGACTGGCCGCCTGCTTAAGAAGGGCGCGGATATCGTCGGCGACATGCATTACCACCCGGCCGACACGTCGGAGACGGACCGGACCCAAGTGGGATTTCATTTCGCGGAGAGCGCGGATATTGAAAAGGAACTCATCAACCTTTGGGTGATGAACGCGGAATTCGAAATTCCGGCGGGCGACCCAAACTACGAGGCGCGATCGACGTTTCAGTTCGCGCAGGATAGCCACATCCTGGGTCTCGCGCCGCACTTGCACTATCGTGGAAAAGACTTCGCGTACACGGTGACGTATCCTGACGGGAAGACGGAAGAACTCCTGAAGGTGAGCAAATACGACTTCAACTGGCAGACGAATTACTTATTTGAGAAGCCTATTGCAGCGCCGAAAGGCACGCGCATCGATTGCGTCGCGCATTGGGACAACTCGGCGAACAATCCGGCCAACCCCGACCCGACGAAGAACATCAGCTTCGGGCCGCAATCTTATGACGAAATGATGATCGGGTTCGTGGACTACATTGTCGACGAGGGCGTGCGGCCCAAACCGACGGACCCGATGTTGGCAAAAGTCGCCGAGCTCGTCGCGAAGGACGCAGGCAACGTGTTTACGATCCAAGTCCCGCAGGGGCCGAATGACGAGATGCAGCTCAACGCGGTGCACGTTCCGAAGGAAGGCGCGGGCGCGTGGTACGTCAAGTTCAATGCGCTCGTGGTCAGCGCGCAACTCAGGGACATCAAGTGGGACGGTAATTCGTTCGCGTGCCGCATGATTATTCCGGGACAGGGCGAGAACCAACTGAGCGGGACGTACGACGCGGCGTCGAAACAGATGCACATGAAGATGGTCGAGTCGAGCGGGGACGTGAACGAAATGAGCGCGGACCTCGCGCAATAGAGAACTATAATTCGAGTCAAGCGCCGCGCGGGAAGCGACCCCGCGCGGCGTTTGCCTTTAGGGCGGGGTAAATCCGCGGGTGCGCGGGCGTTGCAATGTTTTGGGGTTTCGTACGAATTCGTATTTCCGCTAAGCCATTTATTTTCAGAATGTTAGGGAATCGTATAAAAAGGGGTTGACGAACCGGGGAGATCGGTCTAGGATGGGTCACCGTTACGAAACCTGCCACAAGGAGGATTCAGACAATGGTTTTCACAAAGGTCGGCGCTGAGCACAACGTACTGCACGTCACCTACTACGAACCAGGCCACACGAAGCAAGGCACGGTCGACCTGACCCTTGATAACCAGTCTGATGCCGCCAAAATCCACGACGACGACACGGTCGAGCTCATCGGCCTCGTCGAGTCCCTTCCGGGCGAAGAAGTGACCGTGGTCGTTCATCATCCGGACGCGAGTGTGGACGAGATTAAGG
>JBGTJY010000758.1:0-6107 GCA_041744855.1 Candidatus Hydrogenedentales bacterium | reverse complement strand
ACAATTGCCGCCGGCCGTCGAGCGAGTAGTGCCAGTCCTCGTCGCGCGGACGATAGCCCACTTCGGCCACGTCCTTCAGCCGCAGCCCGTTCCCCACGATGAGTTCCGCCATGTCCTCCGGCCGTTCGAATTCACCGAGCGTGCGCACCAGGTACTGCGTATCGCCGTCCACCAGCTCGCCCGCCGAAACGTTCAGGCTGGCCGATTGAAGCATCGTCGTTACTTGAAAGATCGAAAGGTTGTTCGCCTGCAGCGCCTGTTGATCGAACTCGATCAGCACCGATTCGTCGAACGCGCCCCACATCTGCACGTCCGCCACGCCGTCGATGCGCTGAATCTTCGGCACCAGAACCGTGCGCGCCAGATACGCGAACTCGTTGAAGTCGCCTTCCTTCGTCACCCCAATTTCGAGAATCGGAATGGCTTCCGAGTCGAAATAGCGCATGAAAACCCGATCGGCTTCGGGCGGCAATTCGAGCCGGAGCCGTTCAATGCGATCGCGCACCTCGGCCTGTGCCTCGGCCATGTTCGTGCCCCATTCGAAATTAAAATGGACGAAGCACCCGCCGTCGTTCGAAAACGTATAAAGCCGTTTGAGATTCCGCAGCGTCCGGAATTCGCCCTCGGCGAGAATCGCCACTTCCTGCTCCACCTGCGCCGGCGTCGCCCCCGGATACGCGATGAAACAACCCAGAAAAGGGAATTCCATCGCGGGCATGAACTCGAGCGGCAGTCGGCGGCCCGCGATGACACCCAGCACGATAATCGTGATCACCATCATCGTGATCGTGATGGGCCGCAGAATCGCGAGCGAAGGCAGCGTCAGTTTCATTTCGCCGCGCTCTCCGCGATCAATTCCGGATTCGGCGCGACAGGAACGCGATCGCGTCCGCCCGCAACGTGATACAGCATCGGGATCACCACCAGCGTCAGCACCGTGCCGGAAATCAGCCCCGCCATGACCGTGATCGCGAGCGGACGCCGAATCTCCGCGCCCTCAACGGTCGAAAGCGCCATGGGCACAAGCCCGAGCACCGTCGTCGTCGCCGTCATGAGGATGGGCCGCAAACGCACCGAGGCCGACTGCACGATCGCCACCTTCTTGGGCACGCCGCGCGCGCGGAGCACGTTGATGTAGTCGATCAGCACGATCGCGTTGTTGACGATCACGCCCGCCAGAATCGTGCACCCGATCATCACGACGATGTTCACGTCGATTTGCGTCCACTTAAGCGCATACACCACGCCAATCAGCGCGAGCGGAACCGTGAACATGATCAGCGCCGGATGCCAAATCGATTCGAACTGGCACGCCATCACCACATACACAAGGAACACCGCCATCCCCAGCGCGAACAAGAGGCCGCTATACGACGTTTCCAACTCGCGTTGCTGCCCGCCCAGCCGATACGAATATCCCGCGGGCCAGGCCTGTTGGTCGAGCGCGGCCGCCATATCCCGCGCCACGCCCCCCAAGTCACGGCCCTCCACGTTCGCGCTGATCAGCACGACGTGCCGCTGGTCGATGCGTCGAATTTCGCTCGGCCCCTCCCGCACCGTAAGCGTCGCGACCGCCGACAACGGAGTCGGCGGCGAAGCGTCCGTCACCGACATCGCGCGCAAGTCCTGCACGCTCTTCAATTCCGACTCGTCCGTCTGGACGCGGATGTCAATCTTCTCGCCGCTGTTGCCGAACCGCGTCGCAACTTCGCCGCGCACTTCGCGCTGGACCGCGATCCCCACTTGCGCCGGCGAGATGTTGTAAGCGGCGAGGAGGTCCCGATCCATCTCGATGATCACTTCGGGATATCCGCGCTTGAGACTGAGCTCAGCGTCTTTTATACCTTCGATATCGCCAATCGAGGCGAGCGCCGTTTCGCCCAACGCGCGCAATTGTTCGAGGTTCTCCCCGAAAATGTGTACCTCGACCGCCGTCTTGAAACTAAACAGCGACGGCAGCGAAAACGTAATCTCGTCCGAACTAACCTGCTGCAATTGCGTGCGAATGCCGTCAATAACTTCGTCTTGAATCTGTACGGTCTGTTCTGGATTAGACAATTTCACGCTCAACTGAGCGACATTTTCTCCCTCATCCGTACCCCCTCCGGACGACTCCCTGCCCACTTGCACCGTCACCGTATCCACATACGGATTCGCGCTGACGATCGATTCGAGTTGCGCCGCACGCTGCTCCGTGTCTTCGAGTCGCGTGCCCGGCGGTGCGACCATCTGAATCGTGAATTCGCCCTGTTTCATCTGGGGCAGAAGTTCTTGTCCCAGCCGCGTGTATTCGATCGCGGCGACGTACGTGAGTCCCACGATCGCCAGCAAAATCAAAGGACTGAACGGCAGCAAATGCGTCAGCCCGACCCGATACAGCGATCGAAACGCGTTGAACGTCTTGTCGAAGATGTAGATCGGCAAGTAGAGAATCACGCGCGCCACTTTCGCAATCACCACGTAAGCCGCCAGGAACAAAAGGCAAAGTCCAAATAACAGCGTAATTGCGACCGTCGCGACCGTGCGCAACGCCGCTTGAATGACAAAAAGCGCCAGAACAATCGGCAGCGCGACGATCACCCCGCATCGGTAAACGGCGGCGCGCACGCGGCTGCCCCGCGTCCCGCCACCCTTAACTGGGCCGCCTCTGGCCACGCGCCACGCCGGCATCACGGACTGTTCCCACGCCGAACGAAACCACTCGCGAACGTAGAGCGGAGCAAGCCCCCCGACGCCAACCAACGCGCCGAAGCGGCCCTTGCCGGCCTGACGCGATTCGAAGTAACCGCGCAACAACCAGACGGTTTGGTCCTTGGGAGCCGTATCCTTGCGCACGCGCGATGCAATCATCGGAACGAGGTAGAGCGCCACGATGAGCGAGGCAACTTGAGAAAACGTGACCGTCAGCGCCAGATCGCGAAACATCTGGCCCGCGATCCCTTCCACAAACACAATCGGCGCGAACACCGCCACCGTCGTGAGCGTCGACGCGGTAACGGGACCGGCAACTTCCTTCGTGCCGCGTTCCGCCGCTTCGACCGGTCCGTCGCCTTCCTCCTTGCAACGGAAAATACTTTCCAGCACAACGATCGAGTTGTCGACTAAGTTACCGATGCCGAGCGCGAGCCCGCCGAGCGACATAATATTCAGCGACACATTCCCGATGAACATCGGAACAAATGTCGCGACCACCGAGATCGGGATCGCAACGCCAATAATAATCGTGCTCCGGATTTCCTTGAGGAACAAATACAGGACCGCCAGCGCCAACAGACCGCCCGTAATCGCGCTCGATTGCACTTCTTTGATCGACGCTTCGATGAATCGCGACTGATCGCTAATCAACGTAACTTCCGCATAGCCCGGCAATCGCGATCGCAATTGATCCGACATGCGCCGCTTCTCGTCAAACGCCGCAATGATCTCCGTGCGCCGTTCCTCCGGCATCCGCTCCGCCGCGCGCCGCATCACTTTTTCGGCGAAGCCAGCCGCGTACTCGAAACCGAAGAACTCCTTCAGTTTCTTGCAAACCTGAACGGTGTTCGCGTCACCCTCTTTGTAAATTTTAAGTTCGACCGCCTCCTGACCGTTGACGCGCACGATCGTCTCGCGATCCTTCTCGCCCAAAAAAACTTGGGCCAGCTCTTCCAGCCGATACTGATCGCCCGACGCGAGCGGAATAATTACCTCGCGAATTTCATCGACGTTCTCAAACTCGTTCAGCGTGCGAACGAGATACTCGGTCTTGCCCTCCTTCAGCCGGCCGCCGGAGCGATTGATGTTCTGCTGGCTCAGCGCCTGAACCACGCCCTCCAGCGAAAGGCCGAGATTCTTGATGCGCTCCGCGTCAACGAGAATGCGGATTTCCTCCTCGCGCCCGCCCTGCACCTCGATCTGCGCAACGCCGACTTCCGCCTCGAGGTCGTTCTTGATCTGGCGTTCGGCCGCCGTGCGAATAGTCGTCAGGTCGGTGCGGACGAGATCCTCCCGCGCCGCCGAGCTCGGCACGTCCGAAAAATCCCGCCCCGTGATCGCAACCCGCATCACCGGATCGAGCGTCGGGTCGTAGCGCAAAATGATCGGCCGCCGCGTCATGTCTTGCGGCCCGGTGAACACGTCCAGCGTCTCGCGCACGTCCTGCATCGCCAGATCCATGTTCGTGCCCCAGGTAAACTCGAGCACAATTTCCGACAGCCCCGGCGACGATTTGCTGCTCAGCTCCACCATCCCCGAAACGACGCTGAGACGCTCCTCGAGCGGCTCCGTGATCAATTCGACCACATCCTCCGGCGCGGCCCCTTCATACTCCGTGCGCACCGTCAACGTCGGATACGAAATATCCGGCATCAAATTCAGCGGCAACTGCTCATACGACTTCCAACCGAAAACGATCAGCGTCAAAAAGATCATCGCGACCGTCACCGGACGCCGGATGGAAAACCGATAAGAAGTCGTAGGAGAACTACTCATGCCTCAAGCGAACCAGTCCGCGTCGTCCTTATCAGTCCGTGCCGATTCGTACCACACAAGAAACGTGGCACGGGCTTCCAGCCCGTGTTCCCGAGACTATGGTCAAGATGGCCGTGCCACGTTGATCCAATTTTCATCGTTTCAGGGAGAGGCCAAAGGCCTCATGGCCTGCTACGAACATAAAATCTCGTCAGCACCCCTCGTGCTCGTGCTTCGTAATCGTAATCGTAATCGACAAAACGGCCTACATCCCATGTTCATTCATTCACGAAGAGGCAACGCCGTCATGACTACTCGCTTTGTAGCAAGACGTTCACGAATTACGTCGTCCCCGCAGGCTCGCCATTCATGGCGCGTAAGCGGGGACCTCCTCACTCCAGCACCTCTCCGCGCCTCTGCATCTCTGCGCGAGTAAATCTCAGGTGGTCTGATTGCAGCGATGCCGCCCCGCGTCCGTCCCTGCAACTCCGCGCCATTCGTGCCTATTCGTGAAATTCGTGGCCACTATCTCCGCGATCCTCAGCGCCCTCCGCGTCTCCGCGTTTAAAAGCGCTATCGACGAGCCGCTAGTCGCCGTGGCCATCCCAACGATTACGCGGCGCAGTCTCTTTCTTGTTCTTCTCCGCCTCAGCCAGCGCCTCATCCGCGGTGATGCCCGCCTTCTCCATGATTTCGGCCGTCGCGTTGGTAACTTTCACGCGCGTGTTTTCACGCACCGTTGCAAGATGATGATGACCATTCGTGACGACCAAATCAGTCTCCGTCAGACCCGAAATAATCTCGACATGCTCGCTGTCCTCAAGTCCAATCGTCACGTCCACACGCTCGACCGTCAACGGAATTTCAGGCTCTTCGGAAGTCTCCGGTTCCACGGGCGACGCAAGCACCTCGCCATCCTTGGTCGGCGCGTCTTCCGTCTCTTTCTCTTTCGCTTCGGCCTCGGCGACCTTCAATTCCTCTCCCGCTTCAACCTCGGCCTCGCGAACCACGAACACGAACTTCCGAGTATTCTCCTCGAGCACGCAATCCTTCGGAATCAGCAACGCGTTCTCGCGCGTATCCATCACCAGCTTCACCCGCGCGAATGCCGCCTCACGCAAAAGCTCCTGCGTATCCTTCGCGAAATCGAGCATCACCTTCACCTTTCCCGTTTCCGGGTCCACGCTCGGATTGATGCGCCGCACGCTCGCCACCAGCATCTGGTCCGCAAGCGAATCGATCGATACCTCGGCCGTCTGGCCCGCGCGCATATCCGGAAGGATTCGCTCGGGTACTTGAATCGCCAGCGCAAACGAACTCGTATCCACCAGGCTAAACGCGACAGTCCCCGACGATACCAGCATCCCCGGCTGTATGTTCCGCTTCGTAATGATGCCCGACCACGGCGCCTTGATGGTCAACTTCTGCACCGCTTCCTGACGCATCGTGACCGTTTCTTTCGCGCGCTCGAACGCGAAATAAGTCGCGTCATAGTCGATCTGCGAGATGAGGCCCCGTTCTTTCAAATTCTTCGACCGCTCGTACGCCGCCTCGCTCTCCTTGAGCTGAATCTGCGATTCGCTCAACGACGCAATCGCCTCGTCCTTCTTAAGCTCGGCGAGCACTTGACCCTGCGTAACGTCGTCGCCCTCGTCCAC